>NZ_JBSGZD010000003.1:48306-101872 GCF_053610825.1 Streptomyces sp. NPDC054863
GCGTAGAGGTGCGGGCGGCTTACGTGTAAGCCGAACCTGTTTCCCCGGGCGACTATTCCGATGTGTGCCGTACGAGCCGAATCCTTGACCTTCTCATTGCCCGGCTGCTCTGCCGGCCCGCTCCGCCCGGCTGTTCCGCCCGCCTGCTCCGTCCGACTGCTCGCCCTGCCACTGCGCGATGCTGCGCCCCCAACTGTCCAAGGTGCGTTCGACGGTGTCGCGGTCCTCCGAAGGCAGCAGGGTGAGGACTCGGGTGATCCCCGCCTCCGCGCACTGTTCGAGCGCCCTCGGGTCGTGCGGCAGCCCGGCCAGCACCACCGGGAGCCGGCCGCGCCCCAACTCCTCGGCGCGGGAGTGCAGTTCGGCCACCCGCCGCAGGGTGCGCCGGAAGGTCTCGGGGTTCCCGTAGTCCGGCAGCCAGCCGTCCCCGTAGGCGAGCACGCGGTCGAGGACGGTCGGGCCCATGCCGCCGACCAGGACGGGCGGGTGGGGCCGCTGCACGGGCTTGGGCCACGACCACATCCGCTCGAAGGAGACGTGCTCGCCGTGGAAGGCGGCCTCGTCCTGCTGCCAGATCGTCCTGATCGCCTCGACGTGCTCCTTCATCCTGGCGAACCGGCGGGCCGGGTCCACCCCGTGATGGATCATCTCCTGTTCGACCCAGCCCGCCCCGATGCCGAAGTCGACCCGGCCGGACGAGAGTTGATCGACCGAGGCGACCGTCTTCGCCAGCACGACGGGGTCGTGCTGGGCGACCAGGCAGATCGCGCTGCCCACCCGCAGGGTGCTGGTCGATGCCGCGGCGGCGGTCGCGGCGACGAAGGGGTCGAAGGTGCTGCTGAAGGCCGGGGGAAGCCGTGCGGTCTGGTCCGTGATGGGCAGGTGGGTGTGCTCGGCGAAGTACAGCGCGCTGTGGCCGCGCTGCTCCGCCGCGCGCGCGAGGGGGCCGGGAGCCACGGCGGAGGCCGTGGCGAAGATGGTGACTCCGGTTTCGATGAGGTGACCTCTTCTCAGTTCGCTGCGGACCGGTACGCCGGTACTTCGTTGAGCTTGGCCGCGAGGGCCTTCAGGAGGGATCCGGCCCGCTTGTCGTCGGGGCCGACCGCGATCAGCCGGTTGGGGACGTACGAGACGCCGACACCGGCGCCTGGCCAGGCGAGATGGGCCGAACCGCCGCCGCCGTCGTGGCCGAAGGAGTCGCCGTCGGCGCCGGGACGCGGGGTGGTGCGCAGCCGGAAACCCGCACCGCCGTAGACCATGGGGATGTTGATCAGCTGGTCGACCTTGCGCACGTACTCGCGCCGGGCGTCGTCCGCCACCGCGCGCGAGATCAGCGTGTACTGCTCACCCGGCGCACGCCCGGCGTCGGCCGCGAGGAATCCGTACAGGGCGGAGAGCGACCTGGCAGTCCCGAAGACGTTGGCGGCGGGCACCAGGGAGGTCCGCCGGCTGCTGCGGTTCCAGACCATCTCCTCGTGCGGGAACGGAACGGGGTTCTGCCAGATGCGCTGCGTCAGCGCGTCGCCGCTGGTGAAGAAGCCCGTGTACTGGTCCAGGAAGTTCTGGCCGTACTCCAGCCGGGCGACCCGGTGCTCCAGCTCCGGGGGGATGCCGAAATGGATGTCGAGGCCGTGGGGTCCGGCTATCTCTTCGGCGAAGAACCGGTCGAGGCTGCGGCCGTCCACCCGGCGGACGACCTCGGCGACGATCCAGCCCATCGTGAACGGGCCGTAGAGGATGCCGCCCGCGCGGCTGTCGCTCTCGGGCTCCTGGCCGGCGAGCAGCTTCGCCATGGCGCGCGGATCCTGGATCTCGTCCTGGCCGACGGAGGCGCGGATTCCGGGCAGCCGGGCCGTGTAGGTCACGACCTGGCGCAGGGTGATCGCGCTCTTGCCCGCGGCGCCGAACTCCGGCCAGTAGTGCGCCACGGGCACATCGAGGTCCAGCCGGCCCCGGTCCACGAGGACCAGCAGGGCGATGGCCACGATCCCCTTGCTCGCCGAGAAGATCATCTCCAGCGTGTCGCGCTCCCAGGGCCGTCCGGTCTCCGCGTCGGCGGTGCCGCCCCAGATGTCGACCACGGGCGTGCCGTGCACCCGGGCACAGAAGGCGCCGCCGAGCTCGTCGCGCTCCAGCAGGTTGCGGGCGAACTCCTCGCGTACGGACTCGAACCCTTCGGCGACGTCACCGTGCACGAGGGAGGCCGGGGTCGCGGTCGGTGCCGGTCCCGGCGGGGAAATGGACATGCGGATGCGCTCCAGGAGAGAAGGAAGGACAGAACAGAGAGGAAGAGGCTGGTGCTCTACGGGGCCGGAAGAGGTGCGGTCCGTACCGTCAGACCCACCCGCAGCAGGCCGGAGCCGGGGGCGGTGACGGACACGTCACGCAGGTCGGTGACGCGGATCAGACCCTTCGTCACCGCACCGGCGTACGGGCCGACGACCACCGGCGTGGTGCCCGCGGCGACGGCGGCTTCGAGTCCGGCGGCGGCGTCCTCGAAGACGATGGCCGACACCGGTGGCGTCCCCAGCGTGCGGGCGGCTGCCAGATAGCCCATGGGGTGCGGCTTTCCCTCGGTGACGTCCTCGGCGCCTACGAGGCAGCGGGGGAGGGGCAGTCCGGCCGCCGTCATGCGGCGCACGGCCAGCTCCCGGCCGGCCGAGGTGACGATCGCCCAGCTCTCGGCGGGCAGGCCGGCGAGCAGTTCCGCCGCGCCGGGGACGGGCACGATGCCGTCCACGTCGTCGATCTCCGCTGCCTCCAGCCGCGCCGTCTCGGCTGCCGCGTCCACACCGTCGGGCGCGTACCGGGCGACGGTTTCCCCGGTGCGGCGGCCGTGCGCCGTCGCGAGGATCTCGTCGGCGTCCAGGCCGTGCCTGCGGGCGAAGTTCCGCCAGGTCCGCTCGACGACGACCGTCGAGTCGACGAGGGTGCCGTCCATGTCGAACAGCAGGGCTTCGGCGGTCAGTTTCACGCGGTGTGCCGGAGCCGCGGTGGGGAGTGCGTCGGTGGTGATGCTCATGACCTTCCTTCGGTGGGGTGGTGGAGAAGGCCTGCGTGGCGCCGGGCCCATGCGAGGTCGGCAGCCAGGGGGGCCGAGCCCCTGTGCAGGCTCCATGCGATGTCGGTGGCCAGGGGTTCTGTGTCCATGAGATTCGTGTCCCCGAGGTTGGTGTTCATGGGGTGGGTGTTCATGGGGTGGGTGCCCTCGGGGTCTGTGTCCCCGAGGTCTGTGCCCCCGAGGTCTGTGTCTCCGAGGTCTGCCGTCGGCCGTCCGGTCCGGTCTTCCCGGTGGTCGGTTTCCACGACGAGGGTGCGCACGGGCACGGGTGGTCCTGCGAGCGCGGTGAGCGTTTCGGCCAGGCGGCCGTCGCCCTCGCCCAGCAGCACGCTGCCGCCCGCTCCCCGCAGGCCGTCCTTCAGATGGACCTGGTCGCAGATCCAGGCGGCGTTGACCCGGATCAGCTCGGCCACGTCCACTCCGGCGGCCCGTGTGTTGTACGTGTCGAGCAGGAGCCGGAAGCACGGGGACGCGACCGCTTCGACCAGGTCCCGGGAGTCCGTGGGGGAGAGGGTGTTCTCGCTCGCCAGCAGCAGGTTCCGGTCCGCGGCCTCCTGCGCGGCCCAGGCCAGTACGGTCGCGGTCCTGCGCAGGTCGTGGGCGCTGTTGATCGCGCTGCGTCGGAAGCTGGGGACGAAGGCCAGCGGCACGCCGAGTGCGTGGGCCGCGTCCAGGAGCCGGAGCAGCGTGGTGCGGACGAGGCGCGCCCGCGTGCTGCCCTCAGGCGCCGTCAGCCCGATGTCGTTGAGCAGGTTCCCGGACACCGCGGCCAGGTCCACTCCGGTGGCTTCGGCCCTCTCGCGCAGTGCGGTGAGGGACCCGGGAGCGTCGAGCCGGGCGGCCCGGCCGGGCCCTCCCAGGTCGAGCTGGACGGCGTCGGCGCCGAGCCGGGCCGCCAGTTCCACGGCGGCGGCTCCGGCCACGGGCAGCCGCCAGTCGGCGAGGGCGATCTGCGGAGTCGGCCGCCCGCGCGAAGGGAGGACGGCGGCGGCAGCGGTGGTGGCGGCAGCAGCGGTGGTGGCGGTGGCCGGGTGGCTCACGACGCGCTCCGCCTGCTCTGGGAGACGGGCGCCTCCCCGCCGACCGGCCGCCACTGCCCCGACCCGTCGACGACCAGGCTCTCGCCGTGCTGCCCCGCGCCCGAGGTGAGCGCCAACTCGGTTGCCACCGCGCCGAATTGGGCGGGCTGCATGTAGGAGCTGTAGTCGAAGCCGCCCGGACGGCGCCGGCGGATCCCGGGGCTGTCGACCATGCCCGCCGGAAGCACCTGCACGATGCGGACGCCATCCTCCTCCTGCTCCTGGGCCACGGAGTTCAGCAGCGCCGCGCCCGCGGCCTTGGTCGCCGCGTATCCGGACCGTCCAGGTCCGGCATTGAAGACCACCTCGGAGGAGACGCCCAGGAACAGTCCGGGCCCAAAGGCGCGGCGCAGCGCGGGAAGGGATGCGGCGAGCGTGAGCCAGAGCCCGTGCAGATTGACGTCCACCTGTCTGCGCCACTCGTCCTCGGACGCCTCGCCGAAGAGCGCGCGGCGCTCCCCGTAGTGGACGGCCGAGAAGCAGGCCAGGTGCAGGTCGCCCTCGCTGGCCGAGGCCAACTGCTGCTCGGCGGCTGCGCGGTCCGTGAGGTCCAGGGGCGCCCAGCGCAGTGCTTCGGCGCCCGGTCCTGCGGGGGCGGAGCGGCTGAGCACCAGGACGTCGGCCCCGGCCTGTGCCCAGGCGTCGGCGATGCCGCGGCCGACGCCGGTGGAGCCGCCGACCACCAGGGCGCGTCGGCCCGCGAGCGGTGGGGTGCGAGGTGTCGGCATCAGTTCTCCGTAGGGGTGTGCGGGGTGTGCGGGGTGTGAGGTGTGTGCGTGGGCGTGAGGCGCACCGCGAGTTTGATGAGGCGTCTGCCGTCGGACATGCGGTCCCGGCCCTGCGCCAGCCGGCTCAGCAGGGGGGCCGCCTCTTCGAGGCCGACGCAGTGGGTGACCAGGTCGCGGTAGCGGTCGGGCGCATGGCTCAACTCGGCGGCGGCTGCCCGGAGATGGAAGTTCCCGACGCCCCGGTGGCCGAGCAGACGCACCTCGCTGCCGCTGCTGGAGCGGGTGCGTACCCAGCGGATGGGGTCGGGCAGCCCGGCGCAGTTCGCCGCGCGGACGGCGTTCAGGTCGATGCCGGGCAGCAGCGGAGTCGTCGCGAGCGGGGGCAGCCCCCCGAGCACGTCGACGGTGGTGTCCTCGCCCGCGGTGGACACCGCTTCCTCCAGGCATCGCAGCGTCGCGTCACGAGGCGTGGCGAGGAGGACCGCCGTCGGACCGTCCGCCGAGAGCGCGCGGACGACGGGGGCGTGGTCGTTGCCCTGGAGGAGGAGCAGATCCGCCTCGGCGGCGGGCCGGGCGGCGCTCCACGCCAGGCCCTGCTCGGTGTGGTGCACCAGGACGGTGCGCACGCCTTCCCCGAGCCAGTGGCGGGCGGCCCGTACCGCCAGGTGTCCGATGGTGCCGTCGCCGTGGACGATCAGGGTGCGCGGACGGAAGGCGGCCAGGGCGGAGAGCGCGTAGCGCACCACGGCGAGCGGTTCGAGGAGCGCGGCCGGTTCGGCCTCCGGTGCCCGCGGCAGTGCGATGACCTGGCCTCCGCGTACCGCCGTGGCCGGGATCAGCGTCCGTTCCTGCCAGAGGCCGTTGACGTTGTGCCCCAGCAGGAAGGAGGGGTCGGTGGGGTGGGTGGGGTTGATGACGACGGGAGTTCCCGGCGCGAACTCGCCGCTGACACCGGCGCCGACGGCCACCGTGCGGGCGATGCCCTCGTGGCCGAGGACAGGCGCTTCGTCGTCCCGCAGCCCGCGCAGCATTTGCAGATCGGTGCCGCACACTCCGACGACCTGCGGGGCGACGAGGATCTCGCCGGGCGCGGGTCGCGGTGTGGGAAGGCGGCGGACGAGGACCTGCTGTCCCTGACGGACGAGGGCACGGTGCCCGGGGCGGCCGGGCGCGGGCTCCGGGACTTGCGTCACGGACGACACTTCCGTCACGGATGGCACCTTCGCCGTGGGCGACGCTTCTGCCACGGATGGTGTTGACGCTCTCATACGTACATCTCTCCGGTTTCCTGGCCGTGCGGCGCGATGGCTTCCGTGCCTGCGCCCGCCGTGTCCGTGCCTGCGCCCGACATGTCCGTGACCGCGCCCGCCGTGACCGCGCCCGCCGTGGCCGCGATCGCCGCCCCCAGCAGCCCGTCCGCCTCGCCGCTCACGCAGACGGTGAGGCGGTCCGCGATCCACTGCGGATTCCGGTCGCTGGTCAGATAGAGCCCCTGGCGGTCCAGGTGGGCCAGTACCGCCCTGCGGTAGTGGGCGCCGAGGCCGACGGCCACGCCGCCGGTGAGCGCGATCTCGTCGATCTCCGGGTCGAGGCAGAGCGCGGTGCGCAGCACGTCGGCGACGGGCGCCGTCACTGCCGCGAGGAGCTCCTCGGCGAGCGGATCGCCCGAGTCCAGCGACGTACGGAAGGAGGACTCGAAGGACCCGCCCGCGGCCAGGCCCGCCTGCACGGCGGAGTCCAGCCACCACCCGGGCGCGCGCCCGCGCAACACCTCGGCCATGCGGGAGATCCCGGGACCCGAGGAGTACGCCGCCACATGGCCGGACACCCCGCAGTCGCAGGTCAGCTCCACCGGTCGGCCCAACAGGGCGGCCGTGGCGGGGAGATGGCCGATCTCCCCCTGCAGCCCGCACCCGTCCACCGGCACGGTGCGGGTGCGCAGGTCCAGTACGCGGCAGGCGATGCCGGTGCTGACCGTCGCGAGCAGTATCTTGCGACGGTCCTCGCGACCGGGCGCGGAGGCGAAGTGGAGCAGCGCGGCGGTGACGTCGTTGACGAGGTTCCAGCCGACGTCGGGCCGCGCCCCGCGCAGCGCGCCGAGCAGGTCGAAGGGGGCCCCGGCCGGACCCCACAGCGGCGCCGACGCATACACGACGCCACTGCGGTGGTCCAGCGCCGCCCCGAACGAGATCCCGGCGACCACACCCGGCTCCGCCGGGACGGCGTCGCTGAGCGCGGAGACCATGAGGGCCCGCAACTCGGCGACGGACGCCCGCGGATACTGCCTGCGGCCGGGCGCGGGGCGTACGGTACGCCCGGACAGGCCGCCCTCGGGCGACCAGCGGGCCCACCGCAGATGGGTGCCGCCCACGTCGATGACCACGGTCGGTGGATTCATGGCTGCGGTGCCCTACTCGGAAGCGCCGAGGGGTTCGGGGAGCGCGTCGAGCTCCGCGATGTCCTCGTCGGTGAGCCGGACCTCGGCCGCGGCGGCGTTGTCCTCCAGGTACTTCGCCCGCTTGGTGCCGGGGATGGGGATCACGTGGCGGCCCCGCTCCAGCAGCCAGGCGAGGGCGATCTGGGAGAGCGTCACGTCGTGCCGTACCGAGACGGCGCGCACGACGTCCACGATCGCGTTGTTGTGCGCCATGGCCTCCTCGGTGAAGCGGGGCATGAACTTGCGCCAGTCGCCGTCGGGCAGGTCCGCGGGCTTGCTGAAGGCACCCGCGAGCACGCCCCGGCCCAGCGGCGAGTACGGCATGAAGGAGATGCCCCGCTCCTCGCAGTACGGCAGGACGTCGTGCAGGGAACGCCGGGTGAACAGCGAAGCCTCGGACTGCACCGCCGCCACCGGGTGCACGGTCTCGGCGCGCCGGATCTCCTCCAGGGAGACCTCCGACAGGCCCAGGGCCCGGACCTTTCCTGCGGCGACGAGCTCCGCGAGGGCGCCCCAGCTCTCCTCCAGGGGGACGCCCGGGTCGATCCGGTGGATGAAGTAGAGGTCGATGAAGTCGGTGCCGAGCCGCTTGAGGCTGGCGTCGACGGCGTCGCGGAGCTGCTCGGGGCGCCCGGCGTTGGGGTGGATGCCGTTGTCGTCGACCGTCTGGCCGCCCTTGGTGGACAGCACGACCTCGTCGCGGCGGCCCGCGACGGCCCGGCCGACGAGCTCCTCGTTGGTGAAGGGCCCGTACACGTCGGCGGTGTCGAGCAGGGTGACGCCCAGCTCGATCGCCCGGTGGATGACCTTGACGGAGGTGTCGTCGTCCCTGCCGTGCGGGTCGTACCCGAAGGACATGCCCATCGTGCCGAGTCCGATACGGCCGACTTCCGGGCCGTTCGCGCCGAGGGTGGTGGTGCGCATGGGGGTGCTTCCGTTTCTCTGGGGGGTGTGCGTGGTGGCTGTGGTTACGGGCGGATCGACTGGCGGTGGCGGAAGACGTTGTGGGGGTCCCAGGTCCGCTTGGTCCGCTGCAGCCGCTGGTAGTTGCCCTTGTAATAGAGCTCGGTCCAGGGCACCCGCGAGGTGTTGAACTCCGGGTCGCTGATGTCGGCGTCCGGGTAGTTGATGTAGCAGCCGTCGGTGTGCTCGTTCGGTACGGGGACGCCGCCCGTGTCCGCGTAGACCGCCCGGTAGGCGTTGCGCACCCAGTCGATGTTCGGCGCGTCGTCGGCGCGGTCGTTCCAGTACGTCTCGTACGTGATCTTCATGACGGAGTCGCGCTGGGCGACCGCGGTGTCGGACGCGGACCGGCTGCTGATCGCACCGCCCGCGGCGGGCAGTACGAGGCCGGCGAACCGGGCACGGTGCTCGGTCGACGTCAGCTGGTCGTGGATGGTCTCGATGGCCCTGGTGCTGAGTCCCCGGCGGTGGAAGGCCGACTTGTGCTTGCCGCGCAGCGTCGGATCGGTCTGCTGGGCGGCGCTGGTGCCGACGAAGCGGGTGGCGCGCAGCCAGGGGAGCCGGTAGGTGGTGAAGTGCTCCGAAATGCTCCGGTCGCCGCTCTGCTGCGGCACCTTGTGCGTCTCGCTCCCGCCGAGGGCGCGGGTGAATCCGGCCAGGAAGTCCGTCAGCAGCTTCGCCGCGTTCGGCACGGTGGCGTCCATCTGCACCAGCATGCCCAGCGAGCCCAGGGAGCGGTGGTTCAGGAAGAGCCACGAGCAGAGGTCCGCGTAGGGGGACCGCGGGGAGCTGTTCGCCTCCAGCCACTTGCCGTAGAAGTCGACGAGCCTGACGAACCCCTCCCGGCTGACCTTCTCCCACGGCCAGGAGGCGCTGGTGACCAGCACTTCCGCGGGAGGCGCGGGCAGCAGCTGCCGGGGGTCGTCGCCCGTCGCGCCGGGGGAGCGGAACCAGTACTTCGTGATGACGCCGAAGTTGCCGCCCCCGCCACCGGTGTGTGCCCAGAACAGGTCGTGGTGCGGGTCGTTCTTGTCACGGCCCGCCACCACGCTCCTGGCCTTGCCCGAGCCGTCGACGACGACGACCTCGACGGCTTCGAGGTGGTCCACGGTCAGCCCGTACCGGCGGGACAGCATTCCGTATCCGCCGCCGCTGACGTGCCCGCCGACGCCGACCGAGAAGCACGCGCCGCCGGGCAGGGTCACCCCCCAGCTCTTGTAGAGCTCTTCGTAGACCCGCAGGAGGGTGGCGCCGCCCTCGACGGCGAAGGCGCCCCGCTGTTCGTCGAAGTGGACGTCGTCCATGAGGTTCATGTCGATGACGACCTGGACCTCGGCGTTGTGGACGAAGTCCTCGAAGCAGTGACCGCCGCCGCGCACGCTGATCCGCCTGCCGCGGGTGACGGCCCCCTGGACCAGTTCCACCACCTGAGCCGTCGTCCTGGGCAGCACGATCTGCTCGGGGGCGGACGTCCAGCGCTGGTTCAGACCGGAGGTGAGGTCGGAGTAGCGGGCGTCCTGCGGCGTCACCGTGAGCACGGCGGACCTGTCGGCGGCGGCGGGGGCCGCCGCCTGGGCGGTCGTGCCTTCGGCGAGAGTGGCGCCGAGGGCGGCGGCCGAGCCCGCCACCAGGAAGCGGCGGCGGTTGAGGTTGGTCATCATCTGCTTGAATTCCCTGTGGATATGGGGTCGTTGACCGCGCCGGCCTTCGTGGGGGCGGCTGCCCGGTCGGACTTCGACCGGGACCAGCGGCGCATGGCGGGGCGCTCGACGGTGATGTGGAGCAGCCAGCCGAGGAAGAGGCTCAGGGCGAGACTCAGTGCCATCAGGCCGAGCGCCTGGGCGGTGTCCCAGTGGCGTCCGGTCGGCGGGTCGGCGGTCGCGAGCCGCATGGGCCCGTAGTACAGGACCAGGAAGTGCACCATGTAGAAGGCGAAGGAGACCTCGCCCAGCCACACCGCCCACCGCCCGGTCAGCAGGGACCGCTTCTGCTTCACGTCCGCCGTGGCGCAGGCGGCGATCAGCAGGGCGATGGGCAGGGCGGTCGGAGCCACCAGCCCGTACGCGTCCGGCAGGAGGACCATGAGTGCGTAGCCGACGGCCAGCAGGAGCAGCGCCGGGAGCCGCCGCAGCCCGATCCAGCGCCCCGCCAGTACGATCCGCGCCATGAGGATGCCGAGCACGAAGTCCAGCAGCCGGGTGGCCGGGCAGAAGTAGACGAACCAGTACTTCCACCAGGACACCGGCTGGTCCGGGGCCGGCGGGCCGTCCGGGAGCAGCTGCGCGATCAGCGGCACCGCCCAGAACGCGGCGACGACGACACCGGCCGCGAGCCAGAGCCGCTCCGGCCTGATCCTCCTGATCGGTTTGATCAGGAAGGGGAAGGCCAGATAGAAGAGCAGCTCGCACACGAGCGACCAACTGGGGCCGTTCGGGCCGGCCATGATCTTGAGGTCGGGTACCCAGCTCTGTACGAGCAGCAGGCTCGGGAGCGCGTTCCCCCACCACACGTGCGCGCCCACGCCGAGCATGAGCAGCAGTCCGGCCAGCCAGGTGACCAGGTGGTTCGGGTAGACCTTCGCGAGCCGGCGCCTGATGAACCGGCCGGGGGTGTCCCCGGCCCGCGCGGACCAGGCGAGCACGAACCCGCTGAGGACGAAGAAGAATCCGACGCCCAAGTACCCCGCCCGGCTCAGGTACTTCCAGAACGCGTGGTTGAGCGCATCGTCGGTGAAGGGCGCGACGACCGCCACGTGCGTCACGAAGACGGCGACGGCGGCGAAGAACCGCATCCCCGTCAGGGAGGGCAGCCGCGAGGAATTCATGGGCGGGGGTACGGAGTTCACGGGCGGGGGTACGGAACCCACGGGCGGGAGTACGGCCACGGGCGGGGGCCGCAGCGGTACGGAGGTGTCCGGGGCGCCCTGGGTGTCCGGGGTGCCCTGCGTGCCCTGGGTGCTCTGGGTGTCCTGCGTGTGCATCGACGTGTCCCGCGGTCAGCTCGCCGCGGCCGGCACGCGGGAGTCCGCCCGGCGCAACTCGTCGACGGCCGCGCCGAGTTCCTCGGCGGTCACGTCGTTGACGAAGACCGCGTCGCCGATTCCCACCGGCAGCGGGAGCCGCTGCTGTCCGTCGCGGTGGCGCACCGTCTCCGCAAGCGCGGCGGTCAGCAGTGAGGCGTCCAACAGCGGGTGCCAGCGCGGGAGTTCGAGCGTGCGCATCACGTTGAGGACGCGCTCGGCCTGCTCCTCGGTGACCAGGCCGCGCCGCTGGGCGATGACCGTGGTCAGCGCCATGTCCAGGCAGACGGCCTCGCCGTGCAGCAGGGCGGGAAGGGCCCGCATCTCGATGGTCGGGCTGAAGGTGTGGCCGTAGTCGACCACCCGCTCCAGCTCGGTCTCCCAGAGATTGGGCTGGAGCTCCTCCAGCATGCCGTGCACCGCCCGCTGCACCACCTGGGCGGCGACGCGCCCCTGGGAGAGCGGGTCGCCCTGGAGCTTCGTCTCCAGCAGCCGGTCGCCGTGCTGCTCCAGGAGTGCGAAGAGGTGCCTGTCCTTGATCAGGGCGATCTTCAGGACCTCCGCGAGGCCGTTGGCGATGTGCCGACGGTCGACCGTGGCGAGGAAGGAGCGGTCCAGGAGGGTCAGGGAGGTGGCGAAGTACGTCCCGAGCCGGTTCTTGTGCCCGTTGAAATTGACCCCCGTCTTCACGCCCACCCCGGCGTCGACCAGGCCGATCAGCGTGGTGGGCACGCGCAGGACCGGTGTGCCGCGCCGGTAGAGGTTGGCGACGAGTCCGACGATGTCCATGAGGACGCCGCCGCCGATCACGATGATCGGCTCCTGCCTGCGGTTGATGCCGAAGGCGTCGAGGGCCTGGACGATCCCGCCGGCGGTGTCGAAGTCCTTCACCGTCTCGTCGGCCTTGACGGGGTGCAGCCGGAAGTCGACGCCGTGGTGCGCGAAGTACTTCTCGATCCGCTCGCCGTGCAGCGCGGCCACTTCCTCGTCGATCACCACGAACCGCCGCAAGGGGCCGGCGCCGGAGCCGGTGCCCGCGCCTTCGAGCAGCGCCGTGCTCCGGAGGTCGAACGCGTCCTCGCAGACGCGGACTTCGTAGGACAGCGGCTTCGCCGAGCGCACGGTCCAGGAGTCGATGTGCTCGCTGTGGGTGTAGAGCCCGGATGAATGGAACGGCTCGGCATGGAACGGCTCGGTCATGAAAAAAATCCCCCCCGGGGTACGTGGACAGGACCCGAAGAGGGCCCCGGAACGGTCCGTTGCGCCGACCGCTGACGTAAATGTATGCAGCAATCTAACTTTGGACGCAAGTCCATGTGCTGCACGCAACATCCACTTGACGTGGAATTGACACGTCCCCTGCTCCTCGCCCCGCATACCTGGTACGTCGCAGGTCAGGTGGCTGACAGACCCTTAACGAGGTGTTCATACGGGACGTCGGGACAACCTTGGGTCCGCGTGTATTTTTGTGCTGGAAGATGATCCAGGGGGTTGGGATGGGGCGGGCTGCTGTGCCGGAGATCGCGATCGTGGGGATGGGCTGCAGATTTCCGCAGGCCGGGGGGATCGAGGCGTACTGGCGCCTGCTCGAAGGGAACGTCGATGCCGTCTCCCTGATACCGGGGGACAGGTTCGACATCGCCGAGCACTGTGTCCCCGGCGATGCGGGACCCGGCGATGCGGGACCCGGCGATGCGGGACCCGGCGATGCGGGACCCGGCGACGCGGGACCCGGCGACGCGGGATCAGGCGACGCGGGATCCCGTGCTGAGGAGTCCGGCGCCGGGGAGTCCGGTGCCCCGGTGCCGGGCAAGTCCGTCTCCCGGTACGGCGGTTTCCTCGACGACCTGTTCCGCTTCGACGCCGGGTTCTTCGGCATCTCGGCGCGCGAGGCCGCGACGATGGACCCCCAGCAGCGTCTGCTCCTCCAGGTCGTCTGGGAGTCCGTCGAAGACGCCGGGATCCGGCCGTCGGACCTTGCGGGAACCCGTACCGGAGTCTTCGTCGGACAGGCGACGGCCGAGTACGCGGACGTTTCCCCGGCAACGGCGGCGAAGGACGTACGCGCCATGGTCGGCAGCCGCCTCAGGGCGGCCACGGCGGGCCGGGTCTCCTTCGCCCTCGACCTGCACGGGCCGAGCCTGGTCCTGGACACCGCCTGTTCGTCGTCCCTGGTGGCCGTGCACACCGCCCGCCAGTCCCTGCTCACGTCGGAGAGCGACCTGGCCATCGCGGCCGGGGTCAACGTCGTGCTCTCACCGGACGACGCCATCGCCTACTCGCAGGGAGGCATGCTCGCGCCGGACGGGCGGTGCAAGTTCGGCGACAGCTCGGCCGACGGATTCGTCCGCAGCGAGGGCATCGGCGTCGTCCTGCTCAAGCGGCTGCCCGACGCACTGCGCGACGGCGACAGGGTGCTGGGCCTCCTGCTGGGCAGCGCCGTCAACAACGACGGCCGCGGCAGCGGCCTGCTGCTGCAGCCCGCGGTGTCGGGACAGGTCGAGATGGTGCGCGAGGCGTGCCGCACCGCCGGCATCTCCCCGTCCCGGCTGGACTACGTGGAGGCGCACGGCACCGGCACCGTCGTCGGCGACGGCGTGGAGCTCCGGGCCCTCGCCGAAGCACTCGCGGGGGAGCGGAGCGCCGCACACCCGCTGCCGATCGGCTCCGTCAAGTCCAACATCGGGCACGCCGAGGCGGCGGCCGGCATGGCCGGACTCATCAAGGCCGTACTGACCGCCCGACACCGGATCATCCCCGCGTCCCTGCACGTCACACAGCCGCACCCGCTGCTGGGGGAGGGCGGGCTGCCGCTGCGGGTCGTGAGCCGCAACACCGCACTGGAGCCGGCCGGGGACACCGCCCTGCTGGGCGTCAGCTCGTTCGGCATCTCGGGCACCAACGCCCACGTCGTCGTGGGCGAATACCGGGAGAGCGCCCACCGGGAGAGCGCCGAAGCGGCCCCCGCCCCACCCGCGCGCCTCACCGGCAGACCCGAACTGCTGGTGCTCAGCGCCCGTACCCCTGCCGCACTGCGCGCACTGGCACTCGACTACGCCGACCACCTCGGACCCTCCGGTGCGGGGCGGGAGTCCGACCTGGGGGACATCTGCTACACGGCCGCGCTCGGACGCGACGCCCACCCCTACCGCATGTGGGCGGCCGGAGCGGACCACGACGCACTCGCCGCCACCCTGCGCGCCCTCGGCCACGGCGAGGAGGACCCGCACGGAGGCGCCGCCGACACGGGCTTCGGCGGCGACCGCAAGACCGCCTTCGTCTTCCCCGGCCAGGGCTCGCAGTGGCTGGGCATGGGCCGGGAACTCCTCGCGTCCTCCGCCGTGTTCCGGGAGACCATGACGGAGTGCAGTGCGGCCGTACGGGAGGAACTGGGCTGGTCGGTCCTCGACGTGCTGACCGGGGGCGCGGCCGAACTCCCCACGGAGGAACGGCCCGGCGGCGAATTCCCCGGTGACGTCGAGGTCGTGCAACCGGTGCTCTGGGCGATGGAGGTCTCCCTCGCCGCACTGCTGCGGGAGCTGGGACTTGAGCCGGACCTCTGCCTGGGCCACAGCATGGGCGAGACCGCCGCCGCGTACGTCTCCGGGGCGCTCTCCCTCCGCGACGCCGCGGCGGTGATCTGCCGCCGGAGCACCTTGATGCAGCGGACGGCCGGCAGCGGCGGAATGCTGGCGGTCGAGCTGCCTGCCGACGAAGCACGACGGGTGGCGGCCCGCTTCGGCGACACGGTGTGCGTCGCGGCGGAGAACGCTCCGGAGGCGACCGTCCTCGCCGGCGACCCCGGCACGCTGGACGAGATCGCGGCGTTCCTCGACGCGCGCGAGGTGTTCTGCCGGCGCGTGAAGGTGAACATCGCCTCCCACTCGCCGCACATGGAAGAACTCCGGGACGCTCTCACGGCCTCGCTCGCCGACCTGACCCCGACGACACCTCGGACCGGCATGTTCTCCACCACCCGGTGCGCACCCGTGGAGGACGCTCCCCTGGACGCGGACTACTGGGCGGACAACCTCCGGCAGCCGGTGCGGTTCGTGGAGAGCGTCGGGGCGGTGCTCAAGGAGGACGACTTCGTCTTCGTGGAGGTGAGCCCGCACCCGCTGCTCGTGCAGGCCCTCCTGGACACCCAGCAGCACTGGGGCAAGGAACCCGCGGCCACCGCGACGCTGGTACGACGGCAGAGCGAACTCGGCGCTCTGGCACGTGTCACCGGACACGTCTTCGTGCACGGCGGCACGGTCGACTGGAGCCGCTGGTTCGCCCACGGGGGCCGGCGCGGTGAGCTCGTGGCCCTGCCGACGTACCACTGGGACGAAGAGGAGTTCGTCCCGGACCGTTCCCCGGGCCGTACGACGGGTGGTGGTACGACGGCTGGTACGCCGGGCGGTACGACGGAGACCGGTTACGTGCGTGAGCTCCACCCGTACCGGCTGGGACTCGACGAGCTGGGCGGGGGAGTCCGGGTGCGCGGGCTCTCCATGGTTCCCCCGGCGGTCCACTTCGGCGCCGTCGCGGAGACCGCCCGGGACCTCGGCGACAGCGGGCACGTACTCCTCGAAGACATCACCTTCACCGGCCCGCCCGTGGAACTGGCCGCGCTGCGCGAGGCGTCCACCGCCCTGCGCGTCCGGCTCGATCCCACGGGTCCTGCTGCCCCCACGGACTCCGCTGCCCCCACGGATCCCGTCGACCCCTTCGGCGCACCGGGCCGCTTCCGGTTCCGCACCGACACCGTCCGCAGTGCGCCGGGACAGTCGCAGGCACCGGGCATCGCGGGCATCGTCCGGGTGGGCCGGGCGGGGGTGCGGGTGCGGGACGCGCGCAGCGCCTCGTACGGGCAGGACCTGCTCGACTCCGCGCTGACCCGCTGCACGGAGTACGTACCCGCTGCGGAGTTCCACCGCCGGGCGCAGGCGCGCGGTTTCGACATCGACCCGGCCCTGCGTACCGTCTCCCAGGTGTGGCGCAGGGACGGCGAGGCGGTGGCCCGGCTGTCGGCCGCCCACCTCCGGGGTCCCGGCGCCCTGGAAGCCGGACTGCTGCCGATGCTCGCCGCATGGCCGCACTCGGCGGCGGGCCACGGCGCGGCCGGGGCGTACCTGCCGGTTTCCTTCGACCGCGTGGAGATCACGGACGAACTCGCGGACAGCCGCTGGAGCGTGGCCCGCTTCGCGGCGGCGGGTGAGGGGGCGGGCGCGGGCGAGGACGCGCGCTGCGACGTCGTCGTACTGGCGGCCGACGGCAGGGTCCTCCTGGAGGTCACCGGCATGGGGCTGCGCAGCCTGCTCTCCGACGACGCCCCGCTGCCCGCACCCGCCCCCGCAGCCCGGGGCACTGCACCCCGTGCCACCGCGCCCCGCCACCCCGAACCTCCCGCCGACCCCGGGGCGCCGCACCGGCCTCCCATGGAACTGGTGGCCGCGGTGCTCGGGACCACGGCGGAACGGCTCGACCCCCGGCGGCCGTTGCGCGATCTGGGCCTGGACTCCCTGATGGCCGCCCAGCTCCGGATCCGGCTGAGGAACTCGTACGGAGTGGACTTCCCCGTCGCGCGGCTGCTGGGCGCGGACGGTGCGGCCACCGTGCTGAGCCCGCTCCTGGGCAAGTAAGGGCTACCTCCGCCCGGGGCGAGACAGGACTGCCGCTCACTATTGTACTGTGGTATACGTATTTCGATGGTGGGGGCCAGTACAAGCAAGGAAGCGGCAACCTGTGTCCGAGAATCCGCAGCAGCCCATGGGCCGCCGAGAACGCAGTAAACAACGTGTCAGGGAGAACATCTACGCGTCGGCCCTGGCCCTCTTCGCGGAACAGGGCTACGACAGCACCACCGTCGATCAGATCAGCGAACGTGCCGATGTGGCCAGGGGCACCTTCTTCAACTACTTCCCCCGGAAAGAGGATCTCGTCACCGCCTGGGCGGCCGAGCGGCAGCGGAAGCTCCAGGAGCGCATGGAGAAGACCATGCGGGACGCCCCGGACGACGTCACCGTCCACCTGGAGCTCTGTATGGCGGCCCTCGCCGACTTCAACGAGGCGGAGCGGGACGTGACCCCCGCCATGCTGACCGCCTGGGTCAAGGCGGGACGCCCGCTGATGGAGGAGCCGTACGCGGGCCGGATCTTCGCCGACATCATCGCCGCAGGGCAGCGCAGCGGGCAGATCGCTCCCGGCATCGACCCCCTCCGGGTCGGGAACGTGGTGCGTGACTCCTACCTGGGCATCCTCTACCGCTGGTCCCAGAACCCCGAGGGCCAGGCGCCGCTGCGCATGGAACTGCGCGAACTCCTGCGGGTGATCCTCACCGGCGTCCTCTCCTACGCCCAGCGGGGCTGGACCTCCCCCTCCACCTCTCCCGCCGCCTGCCCTCAGGACCCCGAACCGGCTGCCGGACGTGCGGTGACCAGGCCCGATTCGTAGGCCGCGATGACCGCCTGGGCGCGGTCGCGGACGGCGAGCTTGTCGAAGATGCTGGTGATGTAGTTCTTGACCGTGGACAGGCTGATGTCCAGGGCGGCCGAGATCCCGGCGTTGTCGAGGCCGGTGGCCATCAGACGCCACACCTCGACCTCGCGGGGGGTGAGTTCACCGCTGGAGCCGGCCGGCCCCGCGGGGGCCGGGGCCGCGTCGCGGGGTGTCCGTACGTAGGTGGAGATCAGCCGGGTGAGCAGGCGCGGCGCGACGACGGCCTCGCCGGTGTGGACGGTGCGGATCGCCGCGCTCAGTTCCTCCGGGGAGCTGTCCTTGGGCAGGAACCCGTAGGCCCCGGCGCGCAGGGCGCCCACGACGTACTCGTCGAGGTCGAAGGTGCTGAGGGCCAGGACCCGGCAGTCGGGCAGGGTGGCGGCGAGTTCCCTGGTCGCGCCGACCCCGTCGAGGACGGGCATCCGGATGTCCATCACCACGACGTCGGGGCGCAGTTCGCGCGCGAGGGCGACGGCCTGCGCGCCGTCCCCGGCCTCGCCCACCACTTCCAGGGACGGATCGGGGGAGAGGATCAGCGACAGGCCGCGCCGGACCAGCGGCTGGTCGTCCACGATCAGCACCCTGATCCTCGGTCCCTGCCCGTGCCCGTGCCCGTGCCCCTGCCCCTGCCCCTGTGCCTCTGCCGGAGTCGGCTGCGTGGCTTCGTCGGTCCCTGTCATCGTTGTGCCCCTTCGTGCTGTACGGCCGCCTCGGCCGTCTCGTCGGTGTTCAGCGGCAGGTCGGCCAGTACGGCGAATCCGCCGTCGGGCTGCGGGCCGACGGTGAGGGTGCCGCCGTGCAGGGCGACGCGCTCGCGCATGCCGATGAGGCCGTATCCGCCCGAGCCCACCGCCTGCGCCCCCTCCTGCGGCGGCAGGCCTCCGCCGTCGTCCCGCACCTCGATGGTGACTCCGTCCTGACGGTATGTCAGTTGTACGGTCGCGTGTGCGTCGCCCGCGTACTTACGGGTGTTGGTGAGCGCCTCCTGGGCGATCCTGAACACCGTGAGGCCCACCGTCGGCGGCAGCGGACGCTGCGTCCCGCGGACGCTGAACACGGTCGGCAGTCCGGCAAGGCGGGACTCGGTCACCAGCCGGTCGAGGTCGTCGACGCCGGGCTGGGGGAGCGCGGGCGAGTCCTCCGGTTCGTCGCCCGCCCGCAGTACGTCCAGGAGCTGGCGCATCTCGCGCAGTGCGAGCCGCCCGGAGGACTCCAGGGTGACCAGGGCGTCCCGGACCACTTCCGGCTGGGCGAGGTTGGCCCGGGCGCCCCCGGCCATCAGCTGCATGGTGGTGATGTGGTGGGCCACGATGTCGTGCAACTCCCGTGCGATACGGCGGCGTTCGTCGGCCACCGCGCGGTCGGCGAGGAGCCTGCGGTTGGCCGCCACCTCCCGCTGCCAGCGGTTCACCGCCAGGGCGGCGCCGACGACGATCAGGGCGGTGAGGGGCGGGTAGACGGCCTCCTGCCAGGGCGGAATCCGGCCCTGGACCTGGCTCTGGCTCAGCAGTGTCAGCGTCATCGTCGCGGCGGTGGCGACCGCCGTCACCCGGCCCGAGCAGGCCCTGGTGACCGAGTACAGGGCGACCATCAGGACCGCGCCGAAGTGGCTGGGCAGCGGCACGGTCAGGGCCGCCGTCACGTCGAGGACAAGGACGGCGGCGAGCACGGCCACCGGGTGGCGGCGCCGGGCGAGCAGCGGCACGGCGGCCAGCGCGACGAGGAGGAACCCGGCGACGCTCACGTCGTGCCGGCCGGCGGGGTCGTTGAAGAACACGTAACTGAGCAGGTTCATCGCACACGCCCCGCCGGTCACGAGCGCGTCGTTGCGCGTCCAGGGCGGCTCGACACCGTCGGCTCGCCACGACCCCCGGGCCTTGCCGGAGCCCGTGCGCCACCACCCCCGGCCCTCGCCGGGCTCCGTGTGCCGCGGTTTCCCGTTACCGCCGCCGGTACTGCCGGGCTCCGTGTGCCGCGGTTTCCCGTTACCGCCGCCGGTACTGCCGGGCTCCGTGTGCTGCGGTTTCCCGGTACCGCCGCCGGTACCGCCGGGTCCGGTGCGTCGGCTCCTGGGCATGTCTGGTTCTCCCTGTGTCCGGGTGTCCGGCTTCGTGGTCCGCCCTCTTGGCCTGCCGGCGTCCCGGCCCCGGAACAGGGTTGCACAGCAGGCGCGGTGACAGCACGGGCGGCGGCCTTCCGCACGTTCCTGACCTGGGCCGGGACCAGGACCCTGGTCCTGGTCGGGGGCCGGGGAGGGACCCAGGGCCCCGGTCCGGATCATCCCCTGCCACGACGTCCGGCGGCCCTCCCGGTGATGGTCTGGAGACCGGCCGGAAACCTCCGGCAGACGACCGCGTGCAAGACCGTCCGCCGGAGGACACAGTGATCCGCGCCCTGACCGGTTACTCCACCAGACACCCGTGGAAAATCATCGCCCTCTGGGCGGTGCTGGGTGTCGTGTTCAGCGCTCTGGCCCCGACCCTGCTCGGTCGCGTCACCCAGAACCGGACCGAGGACTTCCTGCCCCGCAGCTACGACTCGGCCGCCGCGCTGCAGATCGCCCAGGAGCAGTTCGGGGAGAACCCCGACGCCCTCACGGTGACGGTCCTGGTCGCCCGGTCCGACGGCAGGGCCCTCGGCGCCGCCGACCGCAAGCGGATCGCGGCCGAGGCGGCGAAGCTGGGCCAGCGCCGGGTGACCATGCCCAGGGAGGACGACATGCCGCGGTTCCTGGTCCCGGACCGCTCCCAGACGCCCAGGATCGCCCCGTCGATGACGGCGCCCGACCGGAGCTTCGCACTGCTCACCGTCCAACTGGCCGGGATTCCTTCGGACAAGGGGGTCCAGGGCGTCTACCGGACCTTCAGGGACGACGCGCGGACGCAGTTCGCCGAGGCGGGGATGCGCACCGGTTTCACCGGAGACCTCGCCGACAGGGTCGACACCACCGACGCGCACGAGACCGCCGCGAAGGTCGGCTCCACCCTCGTCATGGTGTTCATCATCCTGCTCAACGTGCTGGCCTTCCGCAGCGCGCTTGCGGCCCTGCTGCCGCTGATCGCGGTCGCCCTGATCGGCGCCGTGGCGGCGGGAGCCGTCGCGAGCGCCGCGATGCTCACCGGGCGCAAGCTGGACGCGAGCACCCCGGAGCTGATCAACGTCGTCCTGCTCGGCATCGGCATCGACTACCTGCTGTTCCTGCTGTTCCGCTTCCGCGAGCAACTGCGCAACCGGCCCGAGCAGTCCGCCCGCGAGGCGGCCGAACAGGTCTCGGGTCGGGTGGGCACCGCGATCACCTCGGCGGCGCTGACCATCGTGGCCGCGTTCGCCACGCTGGGACTCGCGACCTTCGGACAGTTCCGCTCGCTGGGTCCCGCGATCGCCGTCGCGGTCCTGGTGATGCTGCTCGGCAGCCTCACCCTGCTGCCCGCGCTGCTCGCCGCCGCAGGGCGCAAGATGTTCTGGCCCTCCAAAACCCTTCTCCACAAGCCCGGCGCAGGCCGTGCCGCCCGTTTCGGCGACCTGATCGCACGACGGCCGCTGATGATGCTGACGGCCGCCGTCGCCCTGCTCGCCGCGCTGGCAGCCGGAATGACCGGCATCCGGATGGACTACGGCCGGGGCGACTCCGGCGACCGGACCGCCGCCGCGGCCACCGCCGCCGAGATCTCCCGCACGCTGCCGGCCGGGGTGTCGGACCCGACGAGCGTCTTCGCCACCGCCAAGGACGGCGGCACCCTCGACGCCGCCGCATTCGACGGGCTCTCCCGTGCGCTCGCCCAGGTCGACGGGGTGGGCAAGGTCGCCCGTACGGTACTGAACGAGGACCGCAGGGCCGCCCGTATCGACCTCTACCCGACCGCCGACCCGCAGAGCCAGCAGGCCCGCGACCTGGCCTCGGGACCGATCCGCGACACGGTCGCCCGGCACACACCCGCCGGGACGACGGCACACGTGGGAGGGACGGCGGCGATCTTCGCCGACGTCTCCGTCGCCGTCGACCACGACCTGAGGATCGTGTTCCCGGTCGCGGCGCTGCTGATCGCGCTGATCCTGCTGCTGCTCCTGCGCAGCCTGCTCGCCCCCCTGGTCCTGATGCTCTCCGTCGGGCTCGGCTTCGCCGCCACCCTCGGCGCCGCCACGCTGCTGTTCCAGCACACCCTCGGCAAGCCGGGCGTCAACTTCACCCTCCCCCTGCTGCTGTTCCTGTTCGTCGTGGCCCTGGGCACCGACTACAACATCCTGATCGCCGACCGGATCCGGGAGGAGATGCAACGGCCCGGATCGGCCCGCGCGGCAGTGGCCCGCGCGGTGCGGCACACGACCCCGTCCATCGCGACGGCCGGACTGGTGCTGGCGGGCTCCTTCGCCACGCTCGCCGCGAACCCGGGAAGCCAGCAGGACGCCTTCGCGCTGACGCTCGGCATCCTGCTCTCCGCGCTCGTACTCTCCCTGGTCCTGGTCCCCGCCCTCGCCGCACTCCTCGGCCGGGCCATCTGGTGGCCGTTCTGCCCGAGGCCCGCCACGAGGGGCCATGCGCAGCACCGTGCGACGGCACCTGCCCCGGAGCCCGAGAAGGTCACTGCGTACTGAGACGGAGGCAGCAACTCCCCTTGCCTGCCATGGCCCGATGGACATCTCCCGGCTTCCCGCAGACGCACGGCAGCGACGCCGCGCCGAGATACGCGAGTTCCTGCGCTCGCGACGGGCGCGGCTCTCGCCGCAGGACCTGGGCATGCCGGTCCGCGGCGGGCGGCGGACGCCGGGGCTGCTTGAAGGGAGCCGTCGAAGAAGCCCGTAGGCCGAGCCGGCCCGGACACGGGTAGAGCTGTCCCTTCGGACAACTCCTCATGCCGGTCGCCACTCAACTTTGACCGGGGACCGTCTACCGGGGCGGCAGTACCGCCCCTAGGTTCTTGGCCCAGCACACACCGCGGGTGCCGAGCGACCGTCGGCACCCCGTCAACTCGCACCACGGGCCAACGCGAGGTGTCCACCAGGGGACCCGGCCCGTGACCGGGAAGGAAACCGACCCGATGACCATTCGTAAGCGCCTCGCCCTCTCCGTGACCGCCGTGGCAGTGGGCTCCGGCCTGGCCTTCGCCCCGCTGGCCTCGGCGGCCCCGCAGGCCGCCGCCAGCTGCGCCTACCCGTACGTCTGCTTCTACAAGGGCTCCACGAAGACGGGCCAGTTCAAGGACGTCACCAGCGGCTGGCAGAACCTCGGTGCCAGCAAGGGCGCCACCTCGATGGTGAACACCCGCCGTGACGACATCGTGTACACGCACTTCACCAACGGCCAGACGTGGTGTACCCCGCCCAACAACACCACCACGTTCGGCTCCTGGGTGGTCGACAAGATCCGCATCAGCTCCGCTTCCAGCTGCTGACCCGCGCCGCGACAGCGACGGCCCGCGCTCACCCGAAGAAGAGTCCCGGAAGAAGAGTCCCCGAAGAGAAGTCCCGGAAGAAGAGTCCCGTTCGTGAAGCTCCGGGCGGGACTCTTCCGGCCAGGTGATCGACGGCCGGCTGCCCCGGCCCGCCCACCTCGTCGACCGGCACGGGAACCTGCGCGCCGAGGGTGGTGGTGACAGACCCAGGCCCGACCGGCACTGCCGCCCGCCCAGGACCTGGTCGACGATCGTCGCGGCCCGAACTCCGGGAGGACTCACCACCCGGCTGGCCCCAGGCCAAGGACGCGCCCCGGGAACACCCCATGCGCAGCAACGGCCGCCCCGTCCCCCGGCAGTACGGCATCGAGGCCGGACGTTCCGACGACCTCACGCCCCGCCCCTGACAGCGGCGCCGGAGGGGTGCACCGGCTTCCGGCCCGGCCCGGCCCAGGCGGCCGACGGCGGCAGAACGGAGGCGAGCCGGTCCCGGGGCGGAGGCGTACTGCCCAGCCTGACCAGGGCAGCCGCCATCCTGTTCATCTGATCCGCACCGAGAAAGCCGACCTCGTTGCGCAGGTATCGGTGCAAGGTCGAGATTCCTATGCCTGTGTGTCGTGCCAGGAGCGGGACGAACTGGCCACCGTAGAACCGGTTCAACGCCTGCAGATCGGTCCTGAGGAGATACCGATCCACGTGCACGGCCCGCTGCCTCGGCCAGGCGGGCCTGGGCAGTTCGGGCCAGCCGCGCGGGCCGTCGTCCTCGCCGGTCGATGCAGCCTCCCCCGAGGCATCCGAAGGCTTTCCTGACATGAGAGCGCGCAGACGCACCTGCTCGCGTGCCGCGTCGAGCCGCCGGCGAGGGCTGGTGCAGGTGCGTTCCAGCAGCTCCAGCCACTCGACCCGCTCCGCGAAACTCGAAACCCGACAGGCGTCGAGAAAGGCCAGCAACCCCCGCACCGTCACGGGCTGGAATCCGTGGGCCATGGCAGCGAGCGTGGAGTGCGCGTAGTCGCACTGCCGAGCCATCGCCCGGAACGACAACGCCCGGTAGGCCCGCAGCCCCGACAGCCAGAACGGCAGCGCCCGAGGGCCCGTGGCACCCGAGGGCGGCGTCAGCCGAGCGGTCTTGTCCCAGCGCCGCCAGGTCCCCCGCCATGCGGGCCGGATGCGGTCCTCGTGGACCATGCGCCGAGTGGGAGACCCCGCCGACGCCGGACGCTCCCCGCGCAGCGCGGCCTCCCGACGGACCAACCACGCGATGGCATCGGCATCGCCACAGGCGGTGACGAACGCCTTGAGCGTCTTCTCGCTGGGTACGTTGACCCCGCTCTGCGCACTGGACAAGGTTCCGGTCGCCAGCCCGGAAATCTGTGACAGAGCACTGAGGGTGAGTCCGGCACGCTCCCGCAGTCCACGCAAGTCCGCTGCTAGCTCCACACAGGGCAGATCCGGCTCGTTCGGCAGTTCGTTGTTAGGCCGTGCCAAGTTGGTCACGCTCCTCTCGACGGAGTAGGGGTGCCGGGCGCCCCGGCACCCCCCTACCTGTTTCAGGACAACCGCAGCCGCAACTCGGCCGCCACGACACCGCTGGCGGCCACCGTCGCCACAGCGATGTGCGGAGTGCAGCCGAGCATGACCAGCCAGCCCACCCCTGCGAGCACCAGGGCCAACACCCCCGCAGCCGCAGGCGGCACAAGCGCGCCCGGAGCAGCGACGACCGCGTCACCGCGAGCGGAGCAGGGCCGGAGGGCCTGGTGGTACGAGAGAGCCTGCGGCAGGGCGAAGGACATGAGTTCTCGATTCTTCCTGTGGAGCCGGATGCCGCAGAGAGCCGCGGCACCGACCCGAGTGACCCGGACAAGGTGTACTGACAAGGTCCAGTTGACGCTGGATGCCCTGCCACGAACATCTTTACCGGCGCGACCAGGACGAGACAGCCTCTCGAACGAAAACTGAAGATCGGGCGCTGTCATTCTTCAATAATCGGAGCGGGAGGGCAGTTTTGAAGAATTGGTTCTCTCCATGAATCCACTGCTCAGGCACTGTTTCTCGGTGTCGGTGTGCGACGGCCGGTTGCGTAGTTACGCTGCCTCAGGCGATCGTCTCAGTAGCGTCGGTGGAGTGTGAACAATCCATGGCGTTTCAGGGCCTCTTGCGTCTCGACCCGGACCAGGACCCCTCAGCAGGGGAGTTGTTGACGCGACGCCACTGCAGCCGGGCGGCAGGGCCCCTCTGCTGCCCGGCGCCGCCCAAGGGCGTCTCCTTCGGATCATCTGTCGTTGACTGGCACCCAGTGGGTGCGCATTGAGCTGCTGCGCCGGATCGGACTTCTCGGCGGGGTGGACGATGGCGTGATCACCGGTTGGTGATCGACGCGATCGCGTTCAAGTACCGCACCAGGACGTTGAGGGGTCACGGCCGGTGAGCCGGACCACCAAGCCCTCGGGCGCTCCCGCGGCGGGCTGACCACGAAGATCCCCCGCCGCGGACAGCCGCAGTACGCCGCTCGCCTTCGTGCTCACACCCGGCCAGGCCAGTGACGCGCCCGCGTTCACCCAGGTCATGGGCCGGCTTCGGGTGCCCCGGCCTCTCAGTCGGCCCAGAACCCCACAGGGGGCAGTTCTGGTCGACAAGGCCTACTCGTCCCGCGTGATCCGGACTCACCTGTGCCGACGTGGAATCCGGGCAGTGATCCCGCAGCCCGCTGACCAGGACGCCCACCGCAAACGCCGGGGCAGCCGCAGCGAACGGCCACCCGCCTCGTCTGGGACACCGCATGCGCCACGATTCGGTTCGAGTTCAACGGACGGCTGGCCCTCCCGACCTCACTCTCCAGATCCGCCGAAACACGCTGCGGCCAACGGGCAGAACACCGCGCTGCAGCGTCGACGTTGAGGTCGACGGAGAGGATCCCCGCAGCATGCCGCAGCCCACGGACACCGCCGACCACAACGCCCCGCGCGGTCTCCTCCTGGACTTCGCCGGGGTACTGGCCGGTGACCCGCGCCCCGTGCACCGCGCCTGGTGCGAGTCCTAGGGGCTTCCCGCGGAAGCCTGGCGGGCGACCCTCAACGACCATCCCGATGGTCAACGGCTGTACACAGCCCTGGAGATCGGCCAGATCGGCCAGATCGGCCAGATCGGCCAGATCGGCCAAATCGGTCAGGCCGAGTGGAACGAGGGAACCGCCGTCCTGCTCGACACGCACGTCGCCCCGGAGAACCTGATGGGACGCGCCTGGGCGAAGGTGCCGTCGGCCCGCCGGATGGCGGCGCTCGCCCGTGCCGCGAAGGGCGCGGGGTACCGGCTCGCGCTCCTCTCGAACCCCGGGTGCGCACCGGACGCCCCTTCCGGCCTCCACGCCCCTGCTGGCCTGCGCCGACGGGGCAGGCTCCCCCCGAGCCGTCCCGCAGGTCCCGGTTGGTAGCCTCCCCTGATGACTGTCACCTTCGACGAAGCCGTCCGTGCCCGCCTGAAAGCCGCTCACATCTGGTACGTCGGCACCGTGTTCGCCGACGGAGCGCCGCAGGTCAGCCCGATGTGGGTGGATCTGGAGGGCGAGGGGGAGCTGACCTTCAACACCTCGGTGGGCCGGGTCAAGGAGCAGAATCTGCGCCGCGACCCCCGCGTCTACCTCTCGCACGCGGACGCCGTCGACCCCTTCGACCGCGTGCAGATCAGCGGTGAGGTGGTCCGCTTCATCGAGGGCGAGGAGGCGCACGACCGGATGGACCGGCTGGCCCGCAAGTACCTGGGCAGCGAGCGGTTCGAGTGGATCATGCCGGGGGAGCAGCGGGTGGCGGTGGTCGTACGCCCGGTCAAGGTGCGGCACATCGTCGGCGTGGAGCGCTTCAGGCCCGGCGGCCCCGTTCCCGCTCCCTGACGGGTCCTCTTCGGCCGGTGGCCCAGTCCCCGACGGCGCTGGAGCGGCTGGGCGGACCCGGCGACGTCGCCGGGGTCCTCGCCTGCATCGTCAGCCCGTCAGTGCTTGCCCTGTGGATCGGGACGCACGGGATGACCTGGGCCTTCTCGGTCCTGCCTGCGCTTCACAGGGATTCGCCGGACCCCGGCCTCGTGGGCGGTCTACGGTACGAATGCACCGCATTACCCACAGTGGTCGCCCGAGGAGGAATCCTGTGCCATCGTCCTGTGACCCCCAGTACGCTCCCGCCGGCGACGTGGGCGCGGCGCTCATGCTGATCGACTCCCGGCTCAAGGGCATCCACGACGGCAGGACCGGGACCGACCCCGAACAGCAGGCGCTGACCGACCAGTTCCTCGCGTCCTTGGGGCCCGAGGGGGCCGAGGACGTGCTGGACGGCGCGTGCACCCTCATCTACATGTTCATGACGTGGCTGCGCAGGGTCCACGAGGACCAGGACAAGGACGTCATCGAGTACGTGGTCCCCAGTCTCGTGGCCGCGCTGCGCATGATGCCCAAGAGCGTCGGCCCCGAGGCCGTCCCCACCATGGCCGGTCTGGTCGTCGCCGCGGGCACCGGACTGAGCCCCGGTCTCTGGCGCACGCAGTACGGACCGTGGACCGAGGACGAGATGAAGCCCCTGGAAGCCACCGTCTTCCTGCTCGCGGAGCACATCAACCGCATCACCGACGACCCCGACTTCGCCACCCGCATCATCACCGAGGCGCTGTCCCGGCTGGGCGAGGACTGAGCCTGCCGCACGGCCGGTCAGGTCGGTCCCGGCCCCGCCCCTCGTGTGGCGGGGCCGGGACCGACGTCTTCACCGGCGCTTCCGGCAGAAGGCTCCTGGCTGAACTCAACGGGAGGCGTCCGTCGCGGACCGCCGGGGCTTTCGCGTCCTGCACCACACCTACCTCCGGCCCGTCGGCACCCCACGGCGGGCGGCGGACCTGCTCGGCCTGCCCAGGGCGACGCGACGTACCGCAGACACCTCGTGGCCGGGACGGAGCGGCTGAGGGAGCGGCTGACGGGGCGGCTGACGGAGCGCTGACGGAGCGCCGACGGGGCGGCTGACGCGGCGGGAACGGCCGGTCTGTTCCTATCTTCCCCAGTGCACCAGCGCCGCCGCGATGAGGACGGCCCCCGCGGTGAGGAGCGCCGTGGCGGCCCACAGCGCTGCGGCGCACGGCGGGCCGGGTTCGGGCGTACGCGGGGGCAGGGGGCGTTGCCCGCAGAGGCAGGTGGCGGGCGAACCGGGCGGTGTGTGTTCGAGCCAGTAGGCGCCGAGCGGTTCGGGAGGGGTATGGGAGGGGGGCGCTTGCTTCACGGGGGCTGCTTGCTTCACGGGGGCTCCAGAGCGGGGCGTACGCGGAGGGAACCGTCGCGGTCCGCTTGCCCTGCATCGCACTCTTCACACACTGCGCCCGACGGGCGCATCAGCGATCCGGCGGCGGGTCCCCGCAAACGAGGGCGTCGGCAAGGGCGGTGCGGAGCGCGAACAGGTCGGTCAGATCGGCGTGCTGGACGAAGGTCTCGATCAGGGTGTCGAGACGCGGCAGGTCGTCGGCCGCGACCGCGTCGACGATTGCTGCGATCTGGGCCCGGGTGTCACTGGAGAAACGTTTCACCGCCTGACCCTGCCCGGATCGCGGTGCTTCTCACCGGACGGGGCGATCGGCTTCCCGCACGTCACTCACGGGCTGTGGTCCGGGGCGGCGGTGCCCGGCTGCCAGTTCGAGGTGCGGACCCGAGTGCCCACCCGCATGCCCACCCACGTACCCGTCTGTGAGCGGAGGGGCTCCTGGTGCGTGCCGCCGGGGAAGCCGTTCCCGGGCCGGGGGCGGGGCCGGGGCAGCTGACGGCCCTGCTCCTTCCAGCTGTGGACGAGGGCGTCGTAGATCGGGGTACCGGCGTCCGCGGGGTGGCCCGGCCGTGGGACGCGGGCCCTGGCGGGGGCCGGAGAAGGGGAGGGAAACGTTTCTTCAGGCTGCATGACCAGTTCAACGACACCGCCCGGCATTGCGTGTCGGGTCGCGGCCGTTTTGTGATCGTGCACGGCCCTGTCGCGGCCGGACTACCCGGCGGTAACCTTCGGGCTCGATCCGAGGCACGGGGGAGTGGCATGGGTGTGGGCACGGGCGCCGTTACGGGATTCGATCCTGTCGCCGAGCACGAGAGGACCCGCGCCGCACTGCGTGCCGCGGTCCCGCGACTGGTGCGGCTGGTGCGCCAGGTCCCCGACCCGGACGCGGCCTCGGGTGTCCCGGTGTGGACGGTGGGTGACGTCGGCGCGCACCTCGCGGCCGTGTATCTCGCCTACGGCTCCGTCGCCTCCTCCCTCTCCACCACCACTGCCGTCTCCTCCGAAGAGCCCGTGCACCGGGAACAAGTCCTGCCGCCGGGCGACATGGCGTTCATCGAGCGGATCACGGCCATGAACGACACGTCCATCGGCCTCGTCAGCGGTGCGGAACGCGCCCTGCTGGGCGAGTTCCTCACCGAGCGGGCGGAAGCCTTCCTGCGGGTGACCGAGGGCATCGCCCCGGACACGCCCGTCGCCGCACCCTGGTACGGACAGGAAGTGACGCTGGCGGCCGTGACCGGTCTGATGCTCAGCGAGAGCCTCGTACACGGTCTGGACATCGCGCGCGGCGCCGGACTTCCGTGGCCGATCGGCCCGGACGAGGCGCGCCTGGCGCTCGGGCAGATGATGCCCACGGTGCTGCCGCTGGCTCTGGACCGGGCGAAGGCGCGGAATGTCCGCATCGCGTACGACCTCGTGATCAAGGGCGGTCTGCGGCTGGCGGTCGTCGTCGACGACGGGACGGTGACGGTGACCCGCGACGCCCCGCCGCGCTCCTACGACTGCAGGATCACGGCGGCGCCGGCCGCGTTCCTGCTGGTCTCCTTCCGCCGCACGCCGATCTGGCAGGCGGTCGCACGCGGCCGGATGCGGGCCGGCGGTCGCAGGCCGTGGCTGGCCGTGCGGCTCGGCGAACTCATCGCGACCCCCTGATCGCCACCTCCTGATCACCACCCTCTGATCAACACCCCCTGACCGGGGACGAGTAGCAGCGGCCGGACTGCGCCCGATCACGGTGCGGCCCAACGGTGCGGCCCAACGGTGCGGCCCGAAGGGCCGGGCTGCTCGCCGGGGCCTCCCCCGATCGAGGGAGCACTTTTTCCCGCCTTGCGGCGATGCGCGTCCCGCGCCCCGGAAGCCAGGATCGTGCCCTGACCAGTTGACCCGAGGACGGCTGATGAACATGCAGGAGACAGAGGCGTTGCCCCCGCACACGGCGCCGGCAGCAGACGCAGTGCGTCCACCGGCTGCTCACCGGGGGCCGACGCGCGTCATGGCGCGCAACACACGAACAGCATGTCTGCTGTCCTTCGGCATCGTGGCGACGTTCGTTTCGGCGCTGACACCGCCCGCGACGGCCATCACCACGTCCGGTACCGCGCCCCGGGCGACCGTCGCGAAGAATCCTCTGCGGCAGTACACGCAGCAGAAGCCACGGTGGCAGCGCTGCGACGCGGAAAACCCCGCCGCCTTTCAGTGCGCGACCCTCCAAGTGCCGCTGGACTACGGCGATCCCGGTGGCAAGAAGATCGAGATCGCGATGTCCCGGCTGAAGGCAAGCAGTGCGAAGGAACGTCGCGGAGTTCTGCTGCTCAACCCAGGCGGTCCGGGCGGGCCGGGTCTGAACATGCCTGTCGACCCGGGAGCGGCCCTGCCCGGGGAAGTGCGGAGGCGGTACGACCTCATCGGATTTGACCCGAGGGGGGTCGGGCAGAGCTCTCCGGTCGGCTGCGGTCTGACCGCCGACGAAATGATCACCGACCGCCCGTACCGCGCCCGGACGTTCGCGAAGGACGTGCAGTGGGCGCGTACGGTGGCCGACAAGTGCCGGGCCAGGGCGGGCGACACGCTCCGGCACCTCACCACCCGCAACACCGCCCGCGACATGGACGTCATCCGTGCGGTGCTGGGAGAGAAGAAGATCTCCTACCTGGGGTACTCCTACGGCACCTACCTCGGCGCCGTCTACACACAGATGTTCCCGCGGCGGGCCGACCGGTTCGTGCTGGACAGCGCGGCCGACCCCGCGCGCTACGGGCGGGGCATGTTCCGGGTGATGGCGGAGGGGACCGAGCCCGCCTTCGTACGATGGAGCGCATGGACCGCCCGGCGGCACACGGCATACGGGCTGGGCGGCACCCCGGCCGAGGTCCGCAGGACCTTCTGGGGCCTGATCGACCGCGCCGACCGCAACCCCCTCGTCCTCGACGGGAAGTCCGTCACCGGCGACGACATCCGTGCCGGGCGCCACACGTTCTTCGACGTCCGGGCAGCCGCGGAATGGGTCGCCGCACTGAAGTCGGCCGCGGAGGGCAAGAAGCCGGCCCGGTCGGGGGCGCCCGAGCTGTCCCCCGGCCCCGCCACGACGGCGTCCGCCCGTGAGGTTCCCCCGGACAACGGGGACGCGAGCAGTTGGGCCGTTCTGTGCGCCGACACCCGTACGTCGTGGCCGGACGACCCCGCGCGGTACCGCCGCGACGCGATCCGCGACAGGATCCGGTATCCGCTGTACGGCGATTTCGCGGCCGGCATCAAGCCGTGTGCCTTCTGGAAGCAGGGCAGCGAGCCCGCGACAACGGTGCACAACAAGGTCCCCACACTGATCCTGCAGAACCAGTGGGATCCCCAAACGCCCCTGGTCAGCGGGCAGGCCATGCACCGGGCCCTGCGCGGCTCGCGGATGGTCACGGTCGCCGGGGGAGAGGGGCACGGCGTCTACCCCTTCAAGTCCTGTGCGGACGAGAGCGCCACGGTCTATCTGGTCACTGGCAGGCTCCCGGCCGAGGACCTGACCTGCCGGACACGCACTGCCCCGTAGGGCAGTTGCCCGGGAGGCCGCGCCCCTGCCCGCCTCGGCCACTGACGCGCGATGCGGGCGGCGGGCTTTGAGCCAGGTGAGGCCGAAAAGGCCGTGGTGACTGATCGTGCGGGATCAATAGCGTGGAGTGGCGATGTGATGTCCCGTACCGCCACAGAGGGGGAATCTCAGTGACCACGCACGTACAACTGCCGGGAAACGCTGCGGAATGGACCTCCGGGGACAGGGCGGCAGTGGCTGCCGAACTGGGTGGGGCCTGGCGCCACGAGGGCTGCTTCTTCGTGCACCACCACGGGATTCCGGCCGGCCTGATCGCGGAGGTCTACGAGGAGACACAGCGGTTCTACCAACTGCCCCTGGAAGAAAAGAACAGGTACGAAGCCACCGAGAAGTCCCAGTTTCTCGGATACCGCGGATTCGGCAGGGAAAAGAGCCGCACGCACAGCGGCGCCGAGGCCTGTGAGCAGTACCGGATCGGGAACGTCACCGACGAGCTCGGCATTCCGGAGTCCGTGGACTTCTACCACGCCCACTTCCCGAAATCCCTGGAACTCTTCCGCCACTTGACCCTGCTGGGCGATGGAATCCTCGCCGCCTGCGCGCTGGGGCTGGGACTGGAGGAGGACTTCTTCACCGGGCACGTGGGTACGCCCCTGCACCGGCTGGGCCTGAACCACTACGGTGCGGCCCACCCGTCCGCGGAGGACTCCGAGGTCGGCTACGCGATGTCTCCGCACATCGACCTGTCCCTGCTGACCATCCTCGACCAGGACGCACCGGGCCTGGACGTCCGCACTCCCGACGGGACGTGGCAGGAGGTCCCGGCCGTACCGGGCGCCCTGTTCGTCTTCCTCGGCGACTACCTGCAGCGCTGGTCGAACGGGCAGTACCGGGCGGCACCGCACCGGGTCGGCGCGGTGCGGGGCGACCGGATGTCGATCCAGTACAAGCACCGGCCCGACTACGGCGTGGTGGTCGCTCCGCTGGACGCGCTGACCGGCCCGGCGGACCCGCCCAGGTACGCACCGCTCAGCACCGGGTCCGAATACATATCCGTACTGAGGTCGCTGCTCGGCAGGTGACGCCTGCCCGGCGTCCGAACAGCGGGAGCACCGTTCGCGGGTTCGAGCGCTCATCAGGGTGCGTGACCGGGGGAGGAAGTGCGCCACCTGGGTGCCGCTGCCGCGTTGGGACTGCTGTGCAGTGACGGTTCTGCACTCGGATTTCACCGGCCGGTCGCGGTGTCGCGCACCAGTCGTGGCGTCACCCATGTGGAGGGATGAGTAAGTGCTCAGTCGTATCGGCAGGCTTGAGGTGCCATCTGCCGTGAAAGGGGCCGTGCCCGGCGGTCTGGTCGGGCGCGGCGGGGAGCGGAGAGCCCTTCAGGAGCTGCTGGACGAGCACAGGCTGGTGACGGTGGTCGGCGGGGCGGGCGTGGGCAAGAGCGCCCTCGTGGCCCTGACGGCCAGGACGTCGAAGGGGCCGTGGCGTCGTGTGGTCCATGTGCGCTGGCAGGGCAGCGGGCGTGGCACCCCCGGGGCGCTGGCCGCCGCGGTGTACGAAGCGGTGACCGGGGCGGCGACCGGAACGCGGCAGGGTCCGGAGGCCGTGACCGAGGGGGCCGCGGGCGGAGGGGCCGTGACCGAGGGGGCTGCGGGCGGAGCGCGGCCGGACCCGGGGGCTGCGGCGGGGATGCGGTCGGTTCCTGGGGTTGCGGCCGGAGCGCGGCCGGTCCCCGGGGCTGTGGAGTTTCAGGCGCTGGTGGAGCGGTTTGCCGCGACCGGAGTGCTCCTCGTCCTGGACGACATGGACCTGGTCCACCGGGAATGCGTGGGGCTGGTGCAGGGGCTGCTGATGGCCGTGCCGGGGCTGCGGGTCCTGGTGTCGTCGCGGTCCGCCCTCGGGCTCGGCGAGGAACAGGTGCTGGAGCTCACGCCGCTGAGCACGCAGGCGCCCGAAGGCGGGAGTGGTCGATCACCGGCGGTCCAACTGTTCCTGGACCGGGCCGGGGACCACGCGGCGGGGCTCGGCGATGACCCGGACCTGCGGTCGGTGACGGCGATCTGCCACGCTCTGGAGGGCTTCCCGCTCGCGATCGAACTGGCCGCCGAGCAGCTGGACCGGCATCGGCCGGCCGACCTCGCGGAGCTTCTGGAGCAGGACCAGTGCTGGCTGAGCCGCCCGTGGTCGGGCGTGCGGAGGCACCGCTCGCTGCGGACCGCCGTCGGCGCCAGCTACGTACTGTGCGACCGGGAGGTGCGGATCGTGTGGGGCCGGCTCAGCGTCCTCGCCGGGAGCTTCGACGAATCGACCGCCGCGGTCATGTGCGCGGGCGGGAGCGTCCTGCCGCATCAAGTTCCCTCCTGTCTCGCCCAGTTGGCGGCGCTGCACGTACTGGAGACGGTGCGCGCCCCCGGCGGGCTGCGGGAACCGCGCTACCGCATGCTGCGATCCGCGCGGGACTTCGGCGCCGAACGGCTGCGCGAGGCCGAGGAGGTCGAGGTGGCCGCGGACCGCCGCGCGATCCACTACCGGCAGATCTCGGTGGTCGCCGAAAGCCTGTGGAGCAGCGGCTCCCAGGCCCAGGCGATGCGGCTCGTGCGGGACGAGCAGGAGGACCTCAGGGCCACCCTGCGCCACGCGCTGCACCATCCCGACCACGCGGAACTGGCCCTGGAGACCGCCCTCAACCTCTGGTTCTGGTGGGCGGTGCACGACGGCGCCGAGGAAGGCCGTGGCTATCTGCTGCAGTTGCTGAAGCTGTGCCCGACCGACCGCCAACTGACGGTGCGTGGGCTGTGGTTGGCGGCCTGGCTCACCTCGTACAGCGAACCTCGGGCCGCCGGTGAGCTGCTGGACCGGGCCTGGCCGGCGGCCGTCCTGGCCGGGGACGACGCGGCGATCGGCTGGATCGCCCACGTCCAGGGCCTGCTGGCACTCGGGGAGGGCGATGCACGGGCCGCCGCCGAGTACTTCGACCAGGCAGCCCGTACGGTCCCGGCGCAGGCCTTCGGCGGGCCCAGCGCGGTGGTGAGCCTGGCCGCCCTGGCTGTCGCCCGGACGGACTTCGCGCCGCGCGCCGCGCAACGTGCCGCACGGCGGGCGCTGACCCGGCCCGGCATCCGCAGTGACGCCTGGGCGTGTGCCCTCGCCCGTTACGCGCAGGCGCTCGTCGACCACCACCACGGCCGCAGCGGTCGCGCCCGGCGCCGGGCACACCGCGCGCTCGCCTCCCTCGAAGGCCCGCTGCCGGGACCCCACGGACCGACCGCGCTGCGTCAGCTGCTGACCGCCGTCGCAGCCGAAGCCGAGGCCGAAGCAGCGGCAGAGGCCGGAGCGCGGGCCGGAGCACAGGCCGAGGCCGGAGCCGCGGCCCCCGCCCCGGCCCTCCTGCCCCCGGTGCCGAGGCCGCGCACCGGGCCGCCCTCGACCGTCCCCGCTGCGACCGAGCCGGTGTCGTAGAGCTGCTCGGCAGGGATTCGGCAGGGATTCGGCGGGGACGAAGTGCCGCATCGGTAAAGGCAGTTCCCGCACCGCCGGAGTTCCTGCCCGGCAGGGCGCAGGTGTACGTCCCGTTCTCGTCGGAGATCTCGGCTCGCGCCGCCGGATCAAGGAGGCACCGGAGTGAGGCCCCAGGACCTGGTACACCGGCAGTGCGTCACCGGGCTCCCGCCATGACGTCCCACGGCCGCAGGGCCCCCACCGCGTCCAGCTGCGGAACCCGCACCAGGCCCGCCCGCAGGGCACCGTGCGTCAGCCTGATGCCCGGGGGCGGTCCGGTCCTCGCTCCGGTCCCGGTCTCTTCGGCCGTCGTCCCGCTCCTCTCCCCGGCGCCGAGCAGGACGGCCGTGTCCTCGTCGGAGCGGTGCACCACATGGGTGTGCTCGGGCCAGAAGGCGACCTGCTCCAGGAAGCCGGGGCCGACGGGGACACACGTCGCCCGCGCGCCGGATGCGGGTTGGGACGCCGCCTCGTGCGAGGCGAAGTACAGCGAAGCCCCGAAGTGGCCGCCGCGCTGCCGCAAGCGGCGCACGTCGGACCGAGGGTTCGCCACCACGGCGGTCGCGCCGACGCGCAGGATGCCGAAGCAGAGTACGGGGAGGGCCGGGACGTTCGGCAGGACGACCGCCACCCGGTCGCCGGAGCGCACACCGTGTGCGAGCAGCCCGCCCGCCACGCGCGCGCTGAGTTCGTCCAGCGCGCCGAGGCTCAGGAAGCCGTCGTCGAGCCGGACCGCGGGCCGCTGCGGATGCCGCGCGGCTGCGTCCTTGAGATCGGTGGCGAGATTGGTCACGCTCGGTTCCCCCAGGGGTACGGATCAAAGTGGTGCGGATCATGGTGGTGCGGATCATGGTGGTGCGGATCAAGGTGTGCGGATCATGGTGGTGCGGATCAAGGTCTTTCGGACCGCGGGCCGGGCCGTTCCGCAGGGCCCCGGCGCGGTCGCATCGGCATGATCGATCTTCCCAGCACCCCGTCGGGCACGGCTATGTACCCACCGACAAGGAAGGGTGTCGGCCCCGACAATTACCTTTGCGGGTACGGCAGATGACGCCTGCCGCGGCGGCCGGCTGCTCTAGGGTCGGGGCATGCAGGACACAAGCCGGGACGGCCGCATTTCCGCCATCGCCCTCGCGCTGAGCCACCGGCTCGACGAGATCGTCGCCGGCATGGCCGATCAGATCTACGGGGAGATCGAGTTCTACCGGAACACGGTCGTCGGGCCGGAGGACCTGCACGACTCCCTGCGGCACAACGTCGGCTTCGTACTCGCCCACCTCACCGACCCCGGGTCGGCCTCGGCGGCGGCCGACCTGTCCGCACCCACCGCGACCGGCCGCAAACGCGCCGAACAGGGCGTTCCGCTGCCGGAGATCCTGCGTGCCTACCGGCTGGGCTTCGCCCTCTTCTGGGACCAGCTCCGGGCCGAGGCGCACCACGCGGGCACGGAAGCGATGAGCGCGCTCCTGCACGCCACCCCCCGCGTCTGGGCCCTGTCCGACAGCTACTCGTCGGCGCTCACGGACTCCTACCGGGAAACCGTCGCCGAGCGGCTGGTGGCGACGGACCGGCGCCGCTCCGCACTGGTCGCCGCGCTCACCGACGGCCCGCTGGCCGGCAGCGACACGATCTGGGAAGTGGCCCGCATGCTCAGCTTTCCCTATCAGGGGAAGTTCCTCGTGGTGGTGGCCGAGACCCTCAAGGTCGGCGACTCCCCGCTGCCCGGCCTGGAGGCCGGACTGCGGGCCCTGGACGTCAGATCGGCGTGGCGCGCGCAGCCCGGCCACGAGATGGGCGTGCTCTCCTGTCCGCGCCGCCTGCCGGTCGGCCGACTCCTCGAAGCCGTCCGCGCCGCGACGACCGGCCGGGCCGGAATCAGCCCCGCCTACGAGCAGTTGGACCAGACCTCCCGGGCACTGCGCTACGCCCAGGTCGCGCTGGAGTCGCTGCCCACCGGCTCCCCTGCCGTACGCCAGCTCGACGACACCCCGCTGACGGATCTGGTCATGAACAACCTGGAGACCACCCGGCGCGCGGTCTACCGCGTACTCGGTGGCGTCCTGTCACTGCCCGAGGAGGACCGCACCACGCTCCTCAAGACGGCCCAGGCCTGGCTCCAGGCGAACGGATCGGCAGCCGAGGCCGGGCGGGCCCTGTACTGCCACCAGAACACCGTCCGGTACCGCATGCACCGCCTGGAGGAATTCCTCCGCGGCCCCTTGGACAACCCGAAGATCGTCGCCGAACTCACCATGGCCCTGGACGCGGTGGGGACCTTCCCCGACCTCCTGAAACACCGCCACCTGCCCGACCCCACCGGGCCCCGGCCGGAAACGGTGCCCGGCGGACCGCCGCTCTGACGGGCCTCGCTCAGGAAGCGGGGTCGATGGTGACGTTGACGTGTTTCATGATCGGCTGGTCGCTCTGGGTGCTGTGGTCGCCGAGCGCGCACAGGACGTTCATCTCGGGCATGTAGCCGGCCGCGCAGCCGCGGGGGATGTCGTACGGGACCGCGACGTAGCGGTGGAGGTGGCGGCGGCTGCCGTCCTTCGCGGTGCTCGTGATGTCGACCGGGCCCATGTCGGCGATCCCGCGCTCGCGCATGTCGTCCCGGTTCATGAAGACCAGCGTGCGCAGGTTCTTGATGCCGCGGTAGCGGTCGTTGTCGGAGTAGATGGTGGTGTTCCACTGGTCGTGGGACCGCATCGTGCCGAGCGCCAGGGTGCCGGGGGCGGGGACGACGTCCGGCAGCGCGGCACTGGAGAACTCGGCGCGTCCGGACGGGGTGAGGAAGACGAGTTCCCGCGCGGGCTGCTTGATGCGGAAGCCGAGCGGCAGCCGCACCCGACGGTTGAAGTCCTCGAAGCCGTCCAGCGCCCGGGCCATGGTGTCGCGGATGCGGTCGTAGTCCGCCACGTACCACTCCCAGGGCGTGGCGCTGTCCGGCAGTGCGGCGCGCGCCATCCCGGCGACGATCGCCGGCTCGGAGAGCAGGTGCGGTGAGGCCGGGCGCTTCATGCCGACCGACAGGTGGACCATGCTCATCGAGTCCTCGACGGACGTGCTCTGGACGCCCTCGCGCTGGTGGTCCTTCTCGGTACGCCCCAGGCACGGCAGGATCAGCGCCCGGCGACCGTGCACGAGGTGGCTGCGGTTCAGCTTGGTGCTCACCTGGACGGTGAGTTCGCACTTCTCCAGCGCCGCACACGTGTAGGGGGTGTCGGGCGCCGCCATGGCGAAGTTGCCGCCCATCCCGACGAACACCGTCACGGTGCCGTCGTGCATCGCCCTGATGGTGCTCACCGTGTCCAGGCCGTGCGCACGCGGCGGGTCGAACCCGCAGGCCTCGGCGAGGCGGTCCAGGAACGCGTCGCCGGGGCGGTGGTCGATGCCGCAGGTGCGGTTGCCCTGGACGTTGCTGTGTCCGCGTACGGGGGAGGGGCCCGCTCCCTCGCGTCCCAGATTGCCACGGAGCAGCAGGAGGTTGACGATCTCGCGGACGGTGTCGACGCCGTGCTCGTGCTGGGTGAGGCCCAGGCACCAGCTGATGATGGAACGGTCGGCCTCGCCGTACACCCGGGCGGCCCCGAGGATGTCGTCGCGGCTCAGCCCCGACTGCCTCTCCAGCTCTTCCCAGGGCGTGGCCTCGCACACCGCGCGGTACGCGTCGAAGCCGCTGGTGTGCCGCTCGATGAACTCCCGGTCCAGGGCCCTGGGTTCGGTCGCGGACCGTTCCAGGACCGCCTTGGCCATGCCGCGCAGCAGGGCCATGTCACCGCCGATGCGCGGTTGCAGGTTCAGCGTGCTGGTCCGGGTCGCGTGGAAGGTGGCCATGTCCTTGAAGTCGTGCGGAATGATGGTGCGGGTGGCCGCCGCCTCGACGAGCGGATTGACGTGCACGATCTGGGCGCCGCGGTGGTACGCCTCGGCGAGGGCGGTGAGCATCCGGGGCGCGTTGGAGGCGGCGTTGACGCCGAAGATGAAAAGAGCGTCGGCCGTCTCCCAGTCCTTGAGGTCGACCGTCCCCTTGCCGGTGCCCAGGGACGCCTGCATGGCCCGGCCGCTGGCCTCGTGGCACATGTTGGAACAGTCCGGCAGGTTGTTCGTGCCCAGCTCGCGTGCCATCAGCTGGTAGAGGAAGGTCGCTTCGTTGCCGAGCCGTCCGGAGGTGTAGAACGCCGCCGCGTTCGGGTCGTCCAGCCCCCGCAGGGTGGCTCCGACCAGCTCGAACGCGTCCTCCCAGCTGATCGGGACGTAGTGGTCCGTGGCGGGGTCGTAGGACATCGGCCCGGTCAGCCGGCCCTGGTTCTCCAGCTCGAAGTCGCTCCATCCGGCCAGCTCGGTCACCGAGTGGGCGGCGAAGAACTCGCGGCCGACCCGCTTGCGGGTCATCTCCCACGTGACGTGCTTGATGCCGTTCTCGCAGATGTCCAGGTGGAGGCCCTTGGTGTCGTCGGGCCAGGCACATCCGGGACAGTCGAACCCGGACTTCTCGTGGTTCATCTTCATGATCGCCCGGGGCCCGTCCAGGGGGAGGGCTCCCTCGCGCGCCATGAACCGGGTGACGCTCTTGGCCGCACCCCAGCCGGCCGCGGGGTGGTGGTAGGGGCGGAACTCAGGCTCGGCCCGGGGGACGGGACCAACGGGGCCAACGGCTCCGACGGGTCCGGCCGGGGGCTCCGAGGTCTCCGGGGGGTTCTGCCCGTCCTTGCCGACGCTCATGGTTCTCACCCTCGTCCGGGGCCCCGGAGGGAAGTTCCGGGGGAAGTAACTGCGCCTTCGGTGCAGGCTATGTTCGCCGGAGCCCGCCTGCCATCCGAGGTCCTGCCATCCGGGGTCCCGCCATTCGAGGTGCGGAGCAGCGTCGGCTGCACGCCGATCTTCCTGCGGTTAGCCTGGCCCTGCCATACGTGGTCCGTTTTGTCCGTATTCAGGGTTTGATTCGGCGGGAGTCCCATGGTCACAGCTCAGCCCGTCATCGGGGCGCCCGCCCAGGCGGCCGTCTTCCTGGTGGCCACCGTGAACCCGGGCGGCGAGGCCGCCGTGCGCGAGACGCTCCAGGACCTGTCCGGGCTGGCCCGCTCGGTGGCGTTCCGGTTCCCCGAGGACGGCCTCTCCTGCGTCGCCGGTCTCGCGTCCGGGGGCTGGGACCGGCTGGTCGGCGGGCCGAGACCGTGTGAACTGCACCCCTTCCGGCCCCTCCAGGGCCCGCGCCACCGGGCACCCGCCACGCCCGGCGATCTGCTCTTCCATCTGCGCGCCCGGCGGATGGACCTCTGCTTCGAGCTGGCCGCGCTGATCGTGGCGCGGCTGGACGGGGCCGTGACCGTCGTCGACGAGGTGCACGGCTTCAAGTACCTCGACGGGCGCGATCTGCTCGGCTTCGTCGACGGCAGCGAGAACCCCGAGGGCGGCGCGGCGGCCGACGCCGTGTTCATCGGCGACGAGGACCCGCTGTTCGAGGGCGGCAGTTACGTACTGGTGCAGAAGTACCTGCACGACATGACGGCCTGGACCTCGCTCACCGCCGAGGAGCAGGAGCACGTCATCGGGCGCACCAAGTCGGCCAACGTCGAACTGTCCGACGAGGCCAAGCCCGCGAACTCGCACGTCGCCCTCAACACGATCGTCGACGTCGACGGCACCGAGCAGAAGATCGTCCGCGACAACATGCCGTTCGGACGGGTCGGCAGCGGAGAGTTCGGCACGTACTTCATCGGATACGCGCGGACACCGGCGGTCACCGAGCAGATGCTCCGGAACATGTTCCTCGGCGCGCCGCCGGGCAACACCGATCGCATCCTCGACTTCTCCCGGGCGGTGACCGGCGGCCTCTTCTTCGTCCCCGGCGCCGCCCTGCTCGACGACCTCCCCGCCCTCCCCGATCACGACGGCCGCCCCGCCCTGCTCGACGACCGTCCCGCCTCCGACGACCTCCCCGCCCCCTCCGCCTCCGACGACCTCCCCGCCCCGCCCCTCGGTGCCACCCGCCCCGGAGACTCCCTGGGCATCGGCAGCCTCAAAGGAGTCCCGGCCCCATGACGACCCCCGCCACGAACAACCTCCACCGCGAGCTCGCCCCGATCACACCGGCGGCCTGGGACGAGATCGAGGAAGAGGCCCGCCGCACCTTCCGCCGCCACGTCGCGGGCCGTCGCGTGGTCGACGTCCCCGACCCGGCGGGCCCGGGACTCGCCGCCGCCGGTACGGGACACCTGACCGAGCTGGCCGCTCCCGCCCCCGGCGTCGACGCACGGCTGCGCGGCGCCCGGCCGATCATCGAACTCCGGGTGCCCTTCACGGTCTCCCGGGACGCCGTGGACGACGTCGAGCGCGGTGCGAAGGACTCCGACTGGCAGCCCGTGAAGGACGCGGCCCGCACCCTGGCGTACGTCGAGGACCGGACGATCTTCGACGGGTACGCAGCGGCCGACGTCGAAGGGCTGCGCGCGCGGTCCTCGAACCCGGTGCTGCGGCTGCCCGCCGAACCCCGCGACTACCCCGACGCCGTCAGCCGGGCGCTGACCTCGCTGCGACTGGCCGGCGTCGACGGACCGTACGCGCTGCTGCTCGGCGCCGACGCGTACACGGCGGTCAGCGAGACCTCCGACCACGGCTACCCGGTCGCGGCCCATCTGGCGCGGATGCTCGAAGGCCCGCCGATCTGGGCACCGGCGCTGCAGGGCGCGTTCGTCCTGTCCACCCGGGGCGGCGACTTCACCCTGCTCATCGGCCAGGACGTGGCCGTCGGCTACACGGCGCACGACGCGAAGGGCGTCGAGCTGTACCTCCACGAGACGCTGACCTTCCTGACCTACACGGACGAGGCCGTCGTCGTGCTGGAAGCCTGAGCCCGGTGAGTCGCCGGCTCCCGCTGTCCGCCGTCCCCCGGCTCGTCGGATCGGCGCTCGCCGGCGCCCTCGTCGGCACGGCGGTGGGCCTGCTCACCACGGCCGCGCTGGGCGTGCTCGCCGGCATCGCCGCCGCGGAGACCCTCTTCGTGGTGACCGGCTGGTGCGTGCTGTGGCCCATGAGCGCCGCCGACACCCGGCGCAACGTACGGCGCGAGGAGTTCCGACCCGTCGCCGAGGAACTGGCCGTCGTCGGCGCGGCCCTGTGCGGCCTGGTCGCCATCGTGGCCCTGCTCCTGGTCGGCAAGGACCTGAACCGCGCCGCGGCGGCCACCGCGCTGCTCGGGGTCTTCATGGCGTGGGCGGCCCTGCACCTGATGTACGCCACCCGGTACGCGTCCCTCTACTACGCGCCGCCCGAGGGCGGGATCGACTTCAACACCCGGGTGCAGCCCCGGTACGTCGACTTCCTGTACTTCAGCTACAACCTCGGCATGACCTACCAGGTCTCCGACACCAACGTCGCCACGTCCGCGCTGCGCGCCGTCGCCCTGCGGCACTGCCTGCTCTCCTACGTGTTCGGTGCCAGCATCCTGGCCACCGCCATCAACCTCGTCGCCGGAATCGTCACGAGCTGACGCGCCGCACGCGTACGGGGCCCTCGTGCAGCGGGGAAATGTTTGAGTCATGCTCAAAACGGCTCACTGTCGCATGCCGCCCTGAACGGGCCCGTTCCACGCCGCTCCATGTGATTCGTTCGAAGGTAGGGCGACAATGCTTCCGCCTGGGCGATCTCATGTTTAGAGTGATGCTCTAACTGGTGCGTGGAGGAGTGACGGCGTGCGACTGACCCCGACCGAACGTGACAGGCTGCTGCTCTTCGGAGCGGCGGAGCTGGCACGGGCCCGCAGGGCGCGCGGGCTCCGGCTCAACGTCCCCGAGGCGACCGCCCTGATCGCGGACACCGTCTGCGAGGCGGCGCGGGACGGACGGCGGCTCGCGGAGGCGATCGAAGCGGCCCGCGGCGTGCTCGGCCCCGACGACGTCCTGCCCGGTGTCGCCGACGTGGTCACCGAGGTCCATGTCGAGGCCGTCTTCGACGACGGCTCACGGCTCGCCGTGGTGAGCGACCCCATCGGGGGCGGCACACTCGGCGGCGACGCGCCTGGCGCCCTGCTACCGGGGCCCGGATACGAAGACCCCGCGCCGGTCGTACGCATCACCGTGCGCAACACCGCCGCGGTCCCGGTGTCGGTCACCTCGCACTTCCACTTCTTCGAGGCGAACCCCCGGCTGGAGTTCGACAGGGCCGCCGGCTACGGGATGCGGCTCGCCGTGCCCGCCGGGTCCTCCTTCCGCTTCGGCCCCGGCGAGAGCGCCGAAGTGGGCCTGGTGCCGATCGGCGGCGACCGCGTCGCGATCGGCTTCGCCGGACTGGTGGACGGCGCACTCGACGCACCGGGAGCAAAGGAGGAGGCCCTGCGCAGGGCGGCGGCGTGCGGCTACCTCGGGGCGACGCGATGAGACGTGCCCCGGCCAGGCCCGGCCCCGCCGAACCCCTCACCCCCGCCCGGTCCGAACCCGCGACCCCCCACCCCACCCCGCGTCCGACGGAGGCGACCCGATGACCCCTGGCATCACCCCCTACGAGTACGCCGCCGTGCACGGCCCCCGGACCGGCGACCGGGTGCGGCTCGGGGACTCCGGGCTCACCGTGCGCGTGGAGTCCGACTCGCAGCTGCCGGGCGATGAATTCCTCGCCGGGTTCGGCAAGACCGCGCGCGACGGACTGCACCTCAAGGCCGCCGCCGTGCGCGACACCTGCGACGTGGTCATCAGCAACGTGCTGCTCATCGACGCCGTCCAGGGCATCCGCAAGGTGTCCGTCGGCATCAGGGAAGGCCGCATCTCGGGCGTCGGCCGGGCCGGCAACCCCGACACCCTCGACGGCGTCGACGTCGTCGTCGGTACCGGGACGAGCATCGTCTCCGGCGAGGGCCTCATCGCCACCGCGGGAGCGGTCGACACGCACGTACACCTGCTGTCGCCGCGCATCATGGAAGCGTCGCTCGCCTCCGGGGTGACCACCGTCATCGGCCAGGAGTTCGGCCCGGTGTGGGGAGTCGGCGTCAACTCGCCCTGGGCACTGCGCCACGCCTTCAGTGCCTTCGACGCCTGGCCGGTCAACATCGGCTTCCTCGCCCGGGGTTCGTCCTCGCACGGCGCGCCCCTGGTCGAGGCGCTCGCCGAGGGCGGCGCCTCCGGCTTCAAGGTCCACGAGGACATGGGCGCCCACACCCGCGCCCTCGACACCGCGCTGCGGGTCGCCGAGGAGCACGACGTCCAAGTCGCCCTGCACAGCGACGGGTTGAACGAGTGCCTGAGCGTCGAGGACACCCTCAAGGTCCTCGAAGGCCGTACGATCCACGCCTTCCACATCGAGGGCTGCGGCGGCGGACACGTACCCAATGTGCTGAAGATGGCGGGCGTGCCGAATGTGATCGGCTCCTCGACCAACCCCACCCTCCCCTTCGGCCGCGACGCCGTCGCCGAGCACTACGGCATGATCGTCTCCGTACACGACCTGAAGACCGATCTGCCCGGCGACGCGGCCATGGCCAGGGACCGCATCCGCGCGGGGACCATGGGCGCGGAGGACGTACTGCACGACCTCGGGGCCATCGGGATCACTTCGTCGGACGCGCAGGGGATGGGGCGGGCGGGGGAGACCGTGCGCCGCACCTTCCAGCTCGCCGGGAAGATGAAGGCCGAGCGCGGCGCCGAGGGCGACGACGACAACGCCCGGGTCCTGCGCTACATGGCCAAGCTCACCATCAACCCGGCCGTCGCCCACGGCCTCGCCCACGAGATCGGCTCCGTCGAGGTCGGCAAGATGGCCGACATCGTGCTGTGGCGACCGGACTCCTTCGGCGCGAAACCCCAGCTGGTACTGAAGTCGGGCTTCCCCGCGTACGGCGTCACCGGCGACCCGAACGCCGCCACCGACACCTGCGAACCCCTCGTACTCGGCCCGCTGTTCGGCGCCCACGGCGCGGCCCCCGCCGACCTCTCGGTGGCCTTCGTCGCCCAGGCGGCCCTGGACCAGGGCAACGACACCATGCCCACCCGACGCCGCCGGGTCGCGGTCCGTCACACCCGGGGCATCGGCCCCGCCGACCTGCTCCTCAACTCCCGCACCGGATCCGTCGACGTCGACAGCCGCACGGGACTGGTCACCCTCGACGGCGACCCGCTGCGCTCGGAGCCCTCGGACTCCGTCCCGCTGAACCGCCTGTACTTCCTCTGACCCCGCTCCGCCCCTTCGTGCTGAACCGCCTGTACTTCCTCTGACCGCCTTTGCCACTGCCCCCCTGTACCTCCTCCGACCCCGCTGCACCCCTTCGTAAGGATCACCATGTTCCGTATGCCCGCCGAGTGGGACCCGCACGAGCGCACCTGGATGGCCTGGCCGGGCCCCAACACCACCTTCTCCGACCCGGACGAACTGGCCGAGTCCCGCGAGGCCTGGGCCGCCGTGGCCCGCGCGGTACGCCGCTTCGAACCCGTCACCATGGTCGTGGCCCCCGGCCAGGCCGACAGCGCCGCCGCCCTCCTCGGCCCCGGCATCGACCTCGTCGAGCACGTACTCGACGACGCCTGGATGCGGGACATCGGCCCCACCTTCGTCACCGACGAAACGGGTGAACCGGCCGCCGTGGACTGGGTGTTCAACGGCTGGGGCGCCCAGGAGTGGGCCTCCTGGGAGCACGACGCGAAGATCGCCGCGCACCTCGCGGACCTCGCGTCCGTACCCGTCCACAGCTCCCGGCTCGTCAACGAGGGCGGCGGCCTCCAGGTCGACGGCGAGGGCACCGTCCTGCTCACCGAGACCGTCCAGCTCGGCCCCGAGCGCAACCCCGGCTGGACCAGGGACCAGGTCGAGGCCGAGATCCACGCCAAGCTCGGCACCACCAAGGCCATCTGGCTGCCGCGCGGCCTGACCGGCGACTACCCTCCGCACGGCTACGGCACCCTCGGCCACGTCGACATCGTCGCCGCCTTCGCCGCACCCGGTGTGGTCCTCGTCCACTCCCAGCCCGACCCGGCCCACCCCGACCACGAACTGTGCAAGGGCATCGCCGCGATGCTGCGCACGGAGACGGACGCCCAGGGCCGCCCGCTGGAGGTGATCGAGGTTCCCGCCCCCGCGGGCCTCAAGGACGAGGAGGGCCACTGGCTCGACCACTCCTACATCAACCACTACCTCTGCAACGGCGGCGTCGTCCTGTGCGCCTTCGACGACCCCCGCGACGAGGAGGCCGCCGCCCTCTTCCGCCGGCTCTTCCCCGACCGGGAGGTGGTCCTCGTCGACGCCCGCACGATTTTCGCGGGCGGGGGCGGTATCCACTGCATCACCCAGCAGCAGCCCGCCCGCGCTCCGAAGCCGATCGGGTAGAACGTACGGGTGAAGGAAGCCCCCGCCCCCCGCCGCCGCAAGACCGCCCCGCCGCGCGAGACCGTGCTCGCCGCCGCCATGGCCGCCATCGCCGACTCCGGCCTGGAGAAGCTGACCATGGCCGGTCTCGGGCGGGAGGTCGGCATGAGCAGCGGCCACCTCCTCTACTACTTCCGCTCCAAGGACGAGCTGCTGCTGCGCACCCTGGAGTGGAGCGAGGAACAGCTCGGGGTGGAAAGGCGCTCCGCGCTGGCCCAGCAGGTCCCGGTGCGCCAACGGCTCGACGCCTTCGTGCGGTTGTACGTGCCGCAGGCGCCGGGCGACCCGCACTGGACGCTCTGGCTTGAGCTGTGGAACCGGGTACGGGCCATCGACGACGCGGCCCGCGGCCGGTTGCTCGACATCGAACTGTCCTGGCACCGCGACCTGGTGGCGCTGCTCGTCGAGGGCGCGTCGCGCGGTGAGCTGCGGGCCGTGGACGCGGAGCGCATCGCGACCCGGATCAGGGCACTGCTCGACGGGTTCAGCACCCATGTGGCGATGGGCCTGCCCGGCTCGGACCGGGACCAGGTCCTGGCCCACATCGGCGACTTCTTCGACGAGACGCTCTGCGGATAGGAGCAGCAGCGGAGCGGGCCCGGCTCTGCGGAGAGGAGCAGCGGGGCCGGTCCGAAGATCGGCTCCGCCCTCCGTGCGTGCTCCCGCGTCCTGTGCGCAACCTCCGTACGACCTGTGCCGATCACGAGACATCCGGCACCTGCGATGGCAAGATCTGCGCAACTCACGTGCACCACGGTCCCGTGAGCCCCCCGCCCACACCGGGCCGCAGCCGAACCTCTCGCTGGAGGCGTCTTGTCCGCTCGCACCGCGCTGCCCCTCATCGCCACCGTTGCCGCCCTCGTCGTCGTCACCACCGGCTGTACGAGTACGAAGACCTCCGGGTCCGGCGGATCGAAGATCGAACTCGTGAAGGCGGGCAAACTCACCGCCTGCACCCACCTGCCGTACGAACCCTTCCAGTCCCGCCAGGGCAACAAGGTCGTCGGCTTCGACGTCGACATCGTCGATCTGGTCGCCAAGGAACTCAAGGTCACCCAGGAGATCGTCGACACGCCCTTCGAAGGCATCCAGACGGGCGAGGACCTCAACGCCGGAAAGTGCGACCTGGCGGCGGCGGGGATGACCATCACGCCGGTGCGCGAGGCGAACCTCGACTTCTCCGCACCCTACTTCGACGCCACCCAGGCCCTGATCGCCAAGAAGGGCTCCCCCTACACGTCGCTCGCGAGCCTGAAGGGCAAGAAGCTGGGGGTCCAGCAGGGCACCACCGGCGAGACGTACGCGAAGAAGAACAGCCCGGGTGTCGAGACGGTGCAGTTCGAGGACGTGGCACTGATGCTCACCGCCGTGAAGACCGGGCAGGTCGACGCCGCCGTCAACGACAACGGGGTCCTCTTCGAGTACGCCCGCAAGAACGCGGACACCGCGGTCACCGCCGAGTTCGAGACGGGCGAGAAGTACGGCATCGGCGTCCGGACAGGCAACACCGCCCTGCGCAACGAGATCGACAAGGTGATCAAGGCCGCACGGGCCGACGGCCGGTACGACGCCCTCTACAAGAAGTGGTTCCCCGCCGCTCCGAAGAAGTGAGGAACTCCCCCCGATGTCAATGTCCCGACGACAACGGACCCGCGCAGTAAGGGGAGTTCAGTACGCCGTACTGATCGCCGTGGTGCTCGTGGTGGCCCTGGCCGCCGACTGGGGCGAGATCCAGCGCGCCTTCTTCGACGTCGAGGTCGCCAAGGCACAGTTCCCCGACATCATCACCACCGCGCTGGTGAACACCCTCATCTACACCCTCCTCGGCTTCGGCTTCGGCCTGTCCCTGGGGCTGCTGCTCGCGCTGATGCGGCTCTCGAAGGTTCCGCCGTACCGCTGGCTGGCCGTCGCGTACATCGAGTTCTTCCGCGGCGTGCCCGCGCTGCTGGTCTTCATCGCCCTCGGCTTCGGTGTCCCGCTGGCCTTCCAGGTGGCGCTCAACCAGTACGTGACGGTCATGCTGGCGCTCGGTCTGGTGGGCGCCGCTTACATGGCGGAGACGATACGGGCCGGCATCCTGGCCGTGCCCAAGGGGCAGACCGAGGCGGCGCGTTCGCTCGGCATGTCGCAGGGCAGGGCGATGGTCTCCATCGTCATCCCGCAGGCGTTCCGCATCGTACTGCCGCCACTCACCAACGAGTTGATCCTGCTGACCAAGGACTCCTCGCTGGTCTATCTGCTGGGCCTGTCGCTGTCCCAGTACGAGCTGGCCAAGTTCGGCAGGGACGCGCTCAACCAGAACCGCAGTCTGACCCCGATCCTGATCGCAGGACTCTGCTACCTGGTGATCACCCTGCCGCTGGGCCATCTCGTCCGGCGGCTCGAAGCACGTACGTCAAGGGCGAGGTGAGTCAAGGTGAAGGACTCTGGGAGCACGGCGGCGTTGGACGCCGCGAGGGCCGCGCCCGCGATCGAAGTACGTGCGCTGCACAAGTCGTTCGGCCCGCTGGAGGTGCTGTCGGGCATCGACTTCACCGTCGCGAGGGGCGAAGTGGTGTGCGTCATCGGCCCCTCGGGCTCCGGGAAGTCGACACTGCTGCGCTGTGTGAACCTGCTGGAGGAGCCCACCTCCGGCACGGTCCTGGTGGCAGGTGACGAAGTCACCGACCCGGACGTGGACATCGACAAGGTGCGCCGAGGGATCGGCATGGTCTTCCAGTCGTTCAACCTCTTCCCGCACCTGACCGCCCTCCAGAACCTCACGCTGCCGCAACGGCGCGTGCTGGGACGGGACAAGACGGAGGCGGCCCGCGTCGCGCGGGAGCGGCTGGCCCGGGTCGGGCTCACCGACAAGGAGTCCGCCTACCCGGCGCAGCTCTCCGGCGGGCAGCAGCAACGCGTCGCCATCGCACGGGCGTTGGCGATGGACCCGCAGCTGATGCTCTTCGACGAGCCGACCTCGGCGCTCGACCCGGAGCTCGTCGGGGACGTGCTGGCGGTGATGCGCGTCCTCGCCGACGAGGGAATGACGATGCTCGTCGTCACGCACGAGATGAGCTTCGCCCGGGAGGTGGCGGACCGGGTGGTCTTCATGGACGGCGGAGTCATCGTCGAGGAGGGCACCCCCGACCAGGTGATCGGCTCCCCGAGCCACGCCCGTACCCGCTCCTTCCTCGCCCGCCTGCTGGACCCGGCGGCGGCGGGGCTGAGCGAGGACGGCGGAGACGGAGCAGGCGGCGCGTGAGGCGGCGCGGTCCCGCGGGCAACTCCTCGCGGGACCGCCGCAGTCACCCCTCAGGGCGACCGGTTCGGCTACCTTCCTCCTGTGGACCAGTTGATCGCGCAAGACCCGACGCACATAGGCCCCTACCGCCTCGTCGCCCGCCTCGGCGCGGGCGGCATGGGCCGCGTGTATCTGGCCAGGTCGGAGGCCGGACGTACGGTCGCGGTCAAGGTGGTGCAGGCCGAGTACGCCGGGCACCCGGAGTTCCGCAGGCGCTTCGCCCGCGAAGTGGCCGCGGCCCGCCGGGTGGGCGGGGTCTGGACGGCGGCCGTACTCGACGCCGACACCGACGCTCCGGTGCCCTGGGTCGCCACGCAGTACGTACCCGGCCCCGACCTGCACACCGTGGTGGCGGAGGACTTCGGGCCGCTGCCTGAGCCTTCCGTACGCGTCCTCGCGCACGGTCTGGCGCAGGCACTCGGGGACATCCACGCGGCGGGGCTCGTCCACCGCGACCTCAAGCCGTCCAACGTCCTGGTGACCGTGGACGGACCACGGGTCATCGACTTCGGCATCGCGCGAGCACTGGACAGCATCTCCGGGGACAGCCTGCGGACGCGCACCGGGATGCTGATCGGCTCGCCCGGCTTCATGTCGCCCGAGCAGGTGCGCGGCCTCGAACTCACCGCGGCGTCCGACGTGTTCTGCCTGGGAGCGGTGCTCGCCCACGCCACCACCGGACGTCCGCCCTTCGGTGCGGCGGACTCCGGGCTGCACGCCCAGATCTTCAGGATCGCCCAGGAGGAACCGGATCTGGAAGGCGTCCCCGAAGGGCTGCTCCCCCTCGTCCGTGCATGCCTCGACAAGGACCCGGCCAGGCGGCCCACCCCGCGGCAGATCGCCGAGCGGACGGCGGCGGACGGGCAGGCGACCTGGCTACCGGTCGAGGTGCTGGCCCAACTGGGCCGCCATGCCGGGCAGTTGCTGGACTTCGCGCCACCGCAGGCGGCCCCCGCCCGAACACCGACCACCCTGGACGGCACGCCGTCCTACACCGCCGCACCCCAGGCCGTCCCGCCCCACGCCGCCGCACCCCAGGCCATCCACCTCCACGCCGCACCGCCCCACGCTGCCGCACCCCAGGCCGTCCCGCCCCACGCCGCCGCACCCCAGGCCGTCCCGCTCCACGCCGTCCCGACCCGTACGGCGACCCCGCCCCCCGTGCCCGCGTACGTTCCACAGCGCAGGCCGGGACCGGGCATCCCCCCGTGGCGCGTCCTGCGGCTCGTCCTGTCGGTCCTGCTGGCCCTCGTGGCCCTGTGCATCAGCGACCCGGCGGTGGAGGCGGCGCTGGACATCACGTGGACCGACAACGTCCGGCCCCACGGAGCCGTCGCGGCAGTCCTGGGCGCGGCCCTGGCCCTGCCGGTGACCCGCCGCGCCCACGGTCGCCCGGGCCCGTACCTCGCCTCGGCCCTGACGGCCGCCCTCGTCCTCAACGCCTTCCTGCTGCTCTGGCACCTGCGCGTCGCACCGATCAGCGATCTGCACCTGCACGTCCCCGGCTTCCGGTAGCCGGTAGAAGGGGGAAGGGCCTGCCGCCTCAGGCGTCCCAGGCGCGAGGGCGGTTCAGCTCCTCCCACTCGGGCCGCAGCAGCGAGAGCACGGCGAGGTCGTGGCGTCGGCCGCGATGGAGGCAGGCGGCGCGGCTGGTGCCTTCGCGTACGAAGCCGGATCTGGCGAGGACGGCGAGTGCGGCGGCGTTCTCGGAGTGGGTCTCCGCCGTGAGGCGGTACATGGGGAGTTCACCGAACGCCAGGTCCACCAGCGCGTCGAGGGCGCTGGTGCCGTGGCCCTGCCCGCGATGCTGAGGAGCCATCATCAGCTCGACCTGCGCGGTGCCGTTGACGATGTTCTGGCCGGTGAGTGCGATGTGGCCGACAGGGGTGCCGTCGGGGAGCAGGACGAGGAAGTCGTCCCGGTCGTCGTCGTCGATGTCGCGCTCGATGCGTTCGCGCAGCGCGGTGAGGGCGCGCGGCCAGATGCCGATCTCGTAGGCGGTGACGGGGTCGGACCGCCAGGCGTGCAGCAGCTCGGCGTCATCCGTGTCGACGGCCGCCAGCCCGACGGACTTGGCCCGCCAGGAAAGTTCCCGTCGAGCCTCTGTGTCGTGAGCCTCGACGTCGTGCTCGTCGTCCGCGCCCTGCGTGTGCTCGGTCATGAGCGGATGCTATGGGTGCCTTCGGCCCGGGGCCACCGGATTTCACCGCAGGGTGAGCCGGCCGTCGAAGTGCTGCGGGACGGGCGCGAAACGGCAGGCCATGGTGAGGGTGCCGGCGTTCGGGACGCTGAGGCGGTAGCGCGTGCAGAGCAGGTAGCACAGGCCCATCAGCTGAGTGGTGGCGATGTCGGCGCCGATGCACCTCTTCGGGGCCCAGCCGAACGGTACGTAACACGACCTGTCGGCCGGTCCGTGCGGCGCCCCGGGCAGGAAGCGGTCGGGGTCGAAGGTGTCGGGCTGCTGCCAGTGGCGCTGATCGCGGTGGATCAGGTGTGGGCTGACCAGGTACCGCTGCCCCTTCTCCAGCCTGGTGGTGCCGAGGTCGAAGGAGACCCGGGCGCCCCGTACGAGAAGGAGCGGCGGGCTCCACATGCGCAGCACTTCCTTGACGAACCGGTGGGTGACGGGCGCCGCCCTGGCCGGTGCGGCGAAGAACCCGGCCGGGTCGACGGCGCCCAGCTCGCGGGTGAGCCGCTCTTCCCACCGCGGATGGCGGGCGAACTCGTACAGCACGCTCGCGACGGCGGAGCCCGGCGGTCCGCCGATCGCGGTGAGTACGGAAGTGACGACGTCGAGCGCGCGGTCCATGCCGAGCTCGGGGAGCAGGTCGACGACCGGGTCGGCGAGGTCCAGTTCGCGGGGGCGGCGGCCACTGGCGCGTTCGCGCAGCACGCGCCGGACGACGAGGCCCGCCCGGATCTGCACTGCGGCGAAGTGTGTGCGACGGCGCAGGCCGCGCCCCGGGTGACGGTCGATCAGACGCAGCAGCTTCTGGTTGAGGTCCTCCGTGATCCGCGCCGACTCGCGGGCGGTGAGGCCGGACAGGGCGACCGGCAGGAGGGACTGTACGGCGACGTCCTGGGAGAGCCGGACGAGGTCGACGTCGTCGCTGAGCCGGGCGTCCATGATCTGCCGCATGCGGGCCAGCAGGGCGGCGTTGTGCTCGGCGGTCGTGAGCAGGTGCAGCTGGGTGAGCCAGGCGGCGCGTACGCGGGACCACCGCATCGGCGTGCTGTGACGGCGCCGGATCATGTCGACGAGGCGGTCGGTCATGAGGAGGCCGTCCCAGTTCGCACTGCTCACCCTGCGGGCCGCGGCCGGCTCGAAGACGGCGAGCTGTTCGTCGTCCAGCCAGAAGACACCGCCCTCGGCCGCGCTGCGCAGCCGCAGATCGTGCAGGAAGTCCTCGCCGTGCTGGGGGGTGGTCATGGCACTGCCTCTCACTGCCC
>NZ_JBSGZD010000004.1:0-96939 GCF_053610825.1 Streptomyces sp. NPDC054863
CGTGTACTCAGGCGCCACCGTGCGGAATGACTAATTCAGTGGGCTACGAGGGCCAGTACGTACGCCCCCACGCGCTCGGTCCCGGCCGCGGCAGCCGGAGTGCCGCGACCCTGGCCGGGTCGGACCAGGCGGGGCGCGGCGTCGAAGGGCCCGGCGCCACGCTGCCCGAGGACGCGGCACGGGCCTGGACCACCGCCAGTGCGGCGGCCAGCTCCTCCGGGGTCGGGTTGCCCCGCACCACCTTGATCATGCTGGTCATGTTGGTCATGTCGGTCATGGGGGTCGAACTCCCTTCCTAGAGCGGGATGTTGCCGTGCTTCTTCGGGGGCAGGGTCTCCCGCTTGGTGCGCAACTGGCGCAGCCCGCGCACGATGTGGCGGCGGGTCTCGGACGGCATGATCACCGCGTCGACGTAACCGCGCTCGGCCGCCACGTACGGGTTGAGGAGGGTGTCCTCGTAGTCCGCGATCAGCTCGGCGCGAGTGGCTTCCTGGTCCTCGGCGGCGGCGATCGTGCGGCGGTGCAGGATGTTCACCGCGCCCTGGGCGCCCATGACGGCGATCTGCGCGGTCGGCCAGGCCAGGTTGAGGTCCGCGCCGAGGTGCTTGGAGCCCATGACGTCGTACGCGCCGCCGAACGCCTTGCGGGTGATCACCGTGATCAGCGGGACGGTCGCCTCGGCGTACGCGTAGATGAGCTTGGCGCCGCGCCGGATGATCCCGCCGTACTCCTGGTCGACGCCCGGCAGGAAGCCGGGCACGTCCACGAAGGTGAGCACGGGCACGTTGAAGGCGTCGCAGGTGCGGACGAAGCGCGCGGCCTTCTCGCTCGCGTTGATGTCGAGACAGCCGGCGAACTGCATCGGCTGGTTGGCGACGATGCCCACCGGGTGACCCTCGACGCGGCCGAAGCCGGTGAGGATGTTCGGCGCGAACAGGGACTGGGTCTCCAGGAACTCGCCCTCGTCCAGGACGTGCTCGATCGCCGTGTGCATGTCGTACGGCTGGTTGGCGCTGTCCGGGATGAGGACGTCCAGCTCCCGGTCCTCGTCGCTGGTCTCCAGGTCCGCCTCCTCGGGGAAGGCGGGCGCCTCGCTGAGGTTGTTCGAAGGCAGGTAGGAGAGCAGCGACTTCACGTACTCGATGGCGTCCTTCTCGTCGCCCGCCATGTGGTGCGCGACACCGGACGTGGTGTTGTGGGTGCGGGCGCCGCCCAGCTCCTCGAAGCCGACGTCCTCACCCGTGACCGTCTTGATGACGTCGGGCCCGGTGATGAACATGTGCGAGGTCTGGTCCACCATCACCGTGAAGTCGGTGATCGCGGGCGAGTAGACGGCCCCGCCCGCGCACGGGCCGACGATCAGCGAGATCTGCGGCACGACGCCCGACGCGTGCACGTTCCGCCGGAAGATCTCCGCGAACAGACCGAGGGCCGCCACACCCTCCTGGATGCGGGCGCCGCCGCCGTCGTTGATGCCGATGACCGGGCAGCCGGTCTTCAGCGCGAAGTCCATGACCTTGACGATCTTCTCGCCGTACACCTCGCCGAGCGAGCCGCCGAAGATGGTGAAGTCCTGCGAGTACACGCAGACGGGCCGGCCGTCGACGGTCCCGTACCCGGTGACCACGCCGTCCCCGTACGGCCGGTTCTTCTCGATGCCGAAGTTGGTGGAGCGGTGCCGGGCGAACTCGTCCAGCTCGACGAACGAGCCCTCGTCCATGAGGAGTTCGATCCGCTCGCGCGCCGTCAGCTTGCCCTTGGCGTGCTGCTTCTCGACCGCACGCTCGGAACCCGCGTGGGTGGCTTCTTCGATGCGGCGGCTGAGATCCGCGATCTTTCCCGCGGTGGTGTGGATGTCATTCTCTTGCGGTGCGGACACGGGGATGCGGCTCCCTGCTTCGACTGCGTCAACGGCAACGGGTCAACGTGGGCGGTCAACGGCGACGGTACGGACGGCTACTGGTCCGTAGCGTAATCGCGGGACTGCCCTGCGGCAGTGCGTCGTTTGCCACACCTACGCTGGCTTGCATGACGCCTCCCGATGCTTCAGAAGGCCGCTGGTCCGACCTGGACCGGCCTCCGCTCAACCCCGCCGCGCTCCGCCGCGGCCTGCTCCGCCCCGGCGGGCTGTGGACCTCGCTCGACGTCGTCGGGTCGACCGGCTCGACCAACAGCGACCTGGCCGGACGCGGAGGTTGTGGCCCGGAGGGCGTGGTGCTCGTCGCCGAGGAACAGACACAGGGCCGGGGCCGCCTGGACCGCCGCTGGTCGGCGCCCGCCCGCTCGGGCCTCTTCTTCTCCTTCTTCCTGAAGCCGGGGGAGTCCGTCCCCGTGGAACGCTGGGGCTGGCTCCCGCTCCTGACGGGCGTCGCGGTCGCCACCGCGCTGTCCCGGGCGGCGGGCGTGGACACGGCCCTCAAGTGGCCGAACGACCTGCTGGTCACGGTGGACGGCGAGGAACGCAAGACGGGCGGCATCCTCGCGGAACGGGTGGGGGACGGCGTCGTGGTCGGCGTCGGCCTGAACGTGTCCCTGCGCGCCGACGAGCTCCCCGTCCCGACGGCGGGCTCCCTCGCCCTGGCGGGCGCGACCACCCTCGACCGGGACCCGCTGCTGCGGGCCGTGCTGCGCTCGGTCGAGGAGTGGTACGAGGCCTGGCGCAAGGCCGACGGGGACCCGGCAGGCAGCCGGCTCCAGGAGGCGTACGCGGCGGGCTGCTCGACGCTGGGCCGGACGGTACGGGCGGAACTCCCCGGCGGACACGTACTGACGGGCGAGGCGGTGGCGGTGGACGGCGACGGGCGCCTGGTCATCGGGACGGGGGACGGGGTGCAGAGGCCGGTGGGGGCGGGGGACGTCGTGCATCTGCGCCCGCAGGGGTAGGGGTACCGGGGCCGGTTCGTGTGTGCGGGTGCGCTGTGGCCGGTCGCGCAGTTCCCCGCGCCCCTGAAGGCGTGGCCCTGATGTTCGGGCCGGGCGGAGTACTTCAGCCGCACGGCGTGCACCCCACCCGCCCCGCCAGGCCGGGAGTGAGCCAGGGCACATCTGCCGTATCGTTGAGGCGACCCGCGGCACGCGGTCCGTGACGGGCGGTCCGGATCAGTTCGCGCGACAGATCGACAGGTGGCGGCAGAGCAGTGCGCAGGGAACGGGCAGGAGGCGGCAGGTGACCGTCGACGACACCACGTCCGACGGGGACTCGGACCCCAACCCCTCTACTCCGGCGACTCCACAGGCCCCGGCGACTCCCGGGACCCCGGAGAAGAACCGGGAGAACGGCGAGGTCCGAGAAGCCCAGGAGCCCCCCAAGGCCCCACCCGCGTCCCCGGTGTTCCACGAGGTCGACCACACCGCCGAACCCTCCGACGACCCCCTCGCCATCCGCCTGGAGCAGCTCATCCTCGGCGCCGAGCGCCGGTACACCGCCTTCCAGGCGGCCCGTACCGCCGGTGTCTCCATGGATCTCGCCTCCCGCTTCTGGCGCGCCATGGGTTTCCCCGACATCGGCCAGGCCAAGGCGCTCACCGAGGCCGACGTCCTCGCCCTGCGCCGGCTGGCAGGACTGGTCGAGGCCGGGCTGCTCAGTGAGCCGATGGCGGTCCAGGTCGCCCGTTCCACCGGGCAGACCACCGCCCGCCTGGCCGAATGGCAGATCGACAGTTTTCTCGAAGGCCTCACGGAGCCTCCCGAGCCCGGCATGACCCGTACCGAGGTGACGTACCCCCTCGTCGAGCTGCTCCTGCCCGAGCTGGAGGAGTTCCTGGTCTACGTGTGGCGCAGGCAGCTCGCCGCCGCGACGGGCCGGGTCGTGCAGGCCGCCGACGACGACGAGATGGTGGACCGCCGGCTCGCCGTCGGCTTCGCGGACCTGGTCGGCTTCACCCGCCTCACCCGCCGCCTGGAGGAGGAAGAACTCGGCGAACTGGTCGAGGCCTTCGAGACCACCTGCGCCGACCTGGTCGCCGCGCACGGCGGCCGGCTCATCAAGACCCTCGGCGACGAGGTCCTCTACTGCGCCGACGACGCCGGTACGGCCGCCGAGATCGCGCTGCGCCTCATCGAGACCCTCTCGCACGACCAGACGATGCCCGCCCTGCGCGTCGGCATCGCCTTCGGCACCGTCACGACCCGCATGGGCGACGTCTTCGGCACGACGGTGAACCTGGCCAGCCGGCTCACGTCGATAGCGGCCAAGGACACCGTCCTGGTCGACGGTGCGCTCGCCGAGGAGCTGTCCCGTACCGGCGACGCCCCGGTCTCCGAGGCGGAGGCCGCCGCCGAGGCGGAGAAGGCGGAGAAGGAGGGCACGGAAGCCCCCACGTACCGCTTCGGCCTCCAGCCGATGTGGCAGCGTCCGGTGCGCGGACTCGGAATAGTGGAACCGTGGATGCTGGGCCGGCGCGCGAAGCCGGACTCTTCCTGAGCCCTTGACCCCGTGCCTAGGATCCTTCCGGAAACGATCGTTAACCGGGAGGGTGCAGTCGTGGCAGGCATGGACGAGCAGCGGTACGGAGAATTCGTAGCGGTACGACGCCACGGCGAGGGCGGTCACGTCGCCGAGCTCGTCCTGGACCGGCCCAAGGCGATGAACGCGGTGTCCAGTGCGATGGCCGCCTCGATCGCGGAGGCCTGCACGGCGCTGGCCGCCGACCAGGACGTCCGTACGACGGTCCTCACCTCCTCCCACGACCGCGCCTTCTGCGTCGGCGCCGACCTCAAGGAGCGCAACTCCTTCACCGACGCCGAACTGGTCCGCCAGCGCCCCACCGCCCGCGCCGCGTACACCGGCGTCCTCGACCTCCCGATGCCGACGGTCGCCGCCGTGCACGGCTTCGCCCTCGGCGGCGGCTACGAGCTGGCGCTGGCCTGCGACCTGATCGTCGCCGACGCGACGGCCGTCGTCGGCCTTCCCGAGGTCTCCGTGGGCGTCATCCCGGGCGGCGGCGGTACGCAGCTGCTGCCGCGCCGCGTCGGGGCGGCGCGGGCGGCGGAGCTGGTGTTCACGGCGCGCCGGGTGGAGGCGCCGGAGGCGGCGGAGCTGGGCCTGGTCGACGTACTGGCGGAAGCCGGTGCGCACGCGCGGGAGGAGGCGCTCGCGCTGGCGGCCCGTATCGCGGCCAATTCCCCCGTCGGCCTGCGCGCGGCCAAGAAGGCGCTGCGGCTCGGTCAGGGGCTGGACCTGCGGGCGGGCCTGGAGGTGGAGGACGCGGCCTGGCGGTCGGTGGCCTTCTCCGGGGACCGGGCGGAGGGCGTCGCCGCGTTCAACGAGAAGCGCAAGCCGCAGTGGCCCGGCGAGTGACACACGGGGTGCCCGTACAGGTCCCCAGGCGGGGGTGAGTGCAAAAGGCAGGGGTGAGTGCAAAGGCAGGGGCGCGTACAAAAGGCAGGGGTGCGTACAAAACCGGCCTAATCTGTACGAATGGGTGAGGACGTACGGGTGAAGGCCGTGGTCGCGCTGGCACAGGCGATGGCGGCGGCACACACCCCGCGCGAGACGTGGCGGGCGGCGGCGCTGGGCGTGCGGGACGCGCTCGGCGGCAGCTTCTCCGCGCTCTCGGTGTGGGAACGGGAGGCGGGCCGCCTCCGCGTCCTCGTCAACGAGGGGGAGCGTGCACCGGGCGAAGCGGAATTCCCGGAGGACGAGACGTACCCGGTCCACCAGTTCCCCGAGATCACCGAATTCCTGCACGAGCAGTGGGCGGGCGGCGGCGAACCGGACGCCTGGGTGGAGACGGCGGACGGCCCGGCGTCGCCCCGCCCCGGCTACTGCCACCAGCGCGTCGCGGCCCTGCGCCGCCGGGGCAGGGGCTGCTGCGTGGTCGCGCCGATCGTGCTGCACGGCAGGGCGTGGGGCGAGCTGTACGTGGCCCGGCCGCCGGGGGCTCCGGTCTTCGACCGCGCGGACGCCGACTTCGCGACGGTCCTCGCCTCCGTCATCGCCGCCGGGATCGTCCAGACCGAACGCCTGGAGGAAGTCCGCACCCTGGCCTTCACCGACCCCCTCACCGGCCTCGCGAACCGCCGTGCCGTCGACATACGCCTCGACGAGGCGGTGGAGGCACATCGCGCGTCGGGCGCGGTCGTCAGCCTGGTCGTCTGCGACGTCAACGGCCTCAAGCAGGTCAACGACACCCACGGCCACGCGACCGGCGACCGTCTCCTGGAACGCTTCGGCTGCGTGCTCTCGCGCTGCGGCGCCATGCTCCCGGGCGCGCTGGCGGCCCGCCTCGGCGGCGACGAGTTCTGCCTGCTGTCGGTGGGCCCGACGGCCGACGAGGTGGTCGCTGCGGCCGAGGAACTGTGCATGCGCGCGACGGAGTTGGAGTACGGGGACGGGGTGGCGTGCGGTGTCGCCTCCACCGGCGACCCGATCGGCGAGATCACCTCGGCCCGCCGCCTGTTCCGCCTGGCGGACGCGGCCCAGTACCGGGCCAAGGCGGCCCGCTCGCGCACGCCTGTGGTGGCGGGCCGGGACGGGGCGGTGCTCCCGCTGGCGGAGGCGCCGCGAAGTTCCCTGCCGGGGGCGGGGGACCGGAGGCGGTTCCGGGGGGCGGGGCGGGAGTAGGGCGGTGCGGGGCCGGCCGGGGCCCTGTGCGGGTCCGATCGGGCTGGCCGGGCTGTACGGGGCCGGCCGGGGCCCTGCGTGGATGTTCCACTCCTCGCGCGTGCCAGGAACCCGCCTCGGCGAAGCCGTAGAAGGGTCCCTGGCGGCCCGGAACGGGGGCGGTGCGGTGATGTTCCCCCGCTGGCAGGGGTCGGGTCCGCCGCTTCGCGCCGGAGCCCGCCAGGCCGCCGTTCCCGGCTCCGCCGACGCGCCACCAAACCCCCTCTGGCCTGGGCTTTTCCCTCCCCTCCTCCTAAAATTTCCCCGTACGCCAGAGACCGCTTGGGGGCCTTGATGGACCGGGACATACGTACCGTCGACGACGTGATGAACCTGCTGGACGGCCTGTTCGCACCGGAGGCCGACCGCTGGACCGAGGGTGCGTCCGACTGGTGGGACGGCTTCTACGCGGACCGCGACAGGCCCGTCCCCTTCTTCGTGTCGAAGCCGGACGAGAACCTGGTGTCGTACCTCGACAGCGGCTTGGTCCCGCCGGGCGGTACCCGCCCCCGTCGGGCCCTCGACCTCGGCTGCGGCCCCGGCCGCAACGCCCTCCACCTGGCCGCCGCAGGCTACGAGGTGGACGCCGTCGACCTCTCCCCGAAGGCGATCGCCTGGGCCGGGGACCGCGCCCGCGAGGCGGGCCCGGAGGTCTCGTCCCGGCTCCGCCTCCACCGCGCCGACGCGTTCGCGCTCACCGCAGCCGAACTGCCGGGTCCGTACGACCTGATCCACGACTCGGGATGCTTCCACCATCTCCCGCCGCACCGACGCGTCAGCCATCTCGCCCTGATCGGCCGTCTGTTGGCCCCGGGCGGGCACTTCTCCCTGACCTGTTTCGCGGCGGGCGAGGGTGGCATGGGCTGCGAACTCCCGGACGCGGAGCTGTACGGCGCGGCTCGTCCGCAACTCCATGGCGGGCTCGCGTACACCCCGGAATCGCTCCGCCGCATCTTCGCGGAGCTCCCCGGCCTGACGGAAGTCGAACTCCGCCGCATGCAGGACGAGCCCGCCGACTCCCGGTGCTTCGGCGAGCCGTTCCTCTGGGCGGTGCTCTTCCGGCGGGCCTCGACCCACGTGATGTGAGCGGCAGTTGACCCCTGCTCAGCCCTCGGCCGACGGGACCACGGCCAGCGCGTCGATCTCGACCCGGAATGCCGGGTTGACCAGGCCGGCCACCTGTACCAGCGAGCACGCGGGAGGCCGAGCGGCATCCTGGTGCTCGTCCCGCACGTGGCGGAACGCGGGCAGATCGCCCAGGTCGGTCAGGTACACCGTCAGCTTGACGACGTGCTGGAGGCCGGAGCCCGCTGACCGGAGGGCCGTCGTCAGATTCGCGTAGACCTGCCGCATCTGGGCCTCGGCATCCCCCTCGCCCACCACGCGGCCCTCCCGGTCCACCGGCACCTGCCCGGACACGGCGACCATCTGCCCGGCGTACGAGACGGCGTGGCTGTATCCGTTGACGGGAGGAGTCCCCTCCGGCCGGATGAAGTGCTGCATTTGGCTTTCCCCTTCGAATGATCAACTGATCAACTTCGTGGCCCTGAACCTACTCCTGGCGGCTCGGGACGGCTGGGACAGCAACGACGCAGTACGACATACCCGTCCACCGCGTACACCTGGCGGAAGCCGGGTTGTGTGGCACTCGGCGGGTCTGCGGAGAACGTGGTGTCCGTCGTGTCCAGGATCAGCCAGTCGACCCGTGCGTCCGGGCGGCCCGGGACGTGCAGGTGGACCGTGGTCCGGTCGGTGAGGTGGGGGGCGAGGCGGTTGGTGGCGGCGACCCGGGCCCCGTCGGGGACGAGCGAGAGCGCGTGGCGGCCGGCCGATGCCGTCGGTGGGTCCCGCCAGAAGGTGGGGCGTGCGGCCTCCGCCAAGGGGAGGGCGGTGGCAAGCAGTGCGGCCACGATCACAACTGCCGTACGGGTGTGGGGTATTGGCGGCAGCCTGCGATCCAGGGCGTCGATCAGGGCGAAGAAGACGATCGGCATCAGGACCGCCGAGTAGTGGTGGTCGGTGTCCCAGTACATCGGGTTGGTGGAGGTGAACCGCCAGGCCAGGGTGGGAAGTACGAGCAGGAGCAGCGGGCTGCGCAGGGCGAGGAAGAGGGTGGGGAGCAGGAGACAGAGGAGGGTGCCGGCCTTGGTGTCCAGGCCGGCGGGGGCGCCCGCGTCCGTACCGCCCGCGCTGGAGAGGTAGGTGTAGCCGCCGGCGGGGTTGAAGTGGGGGAGCACGACGAGTACGGCGAGGGCTGCCGCCGCAGGGCCCAGTACGCACAGGGTCAGGCCCGCCCGGCGGTCGCGGCGGAGCAGCAGCAGGCCCAGGACGAGGACCGTCGCCCCCAGGTCCTCCTTGACCAGGACCAGCCCTGCCGCCCACGCCGCACACGCCCGCCACCGGCCCTCCCGGTACGCCGCGAGGGAGAGGGCGAGGAGGGGGAGCGCGAAGGCCACCTCGTGGAAGTCGAAGCCGATGAGCTTCTGGACGCCCCAGGAGAGTGCGTACGCGGCGCCGATCCGGCGGCCCCCGGCGCGCGTGATCACGTACACCGACCAGGCCGCGAGAGCGGCTTGCGCGAGGAGCAGGGTCTCGACGTGCGGGGCGAGGCGGTAGAGCGGGGCGAGCGTGGCGAGGATCGGGTGGAAGTGGTCGCCGAGGAGGGGGAAGGGTGCGTCGGGGTCCGGTCCCGTGGCTGCCCTGATCTCCGAGGCGGGGAGGGTGAGTTGGGCGTACGAGCGGATCGCCTGGCCGAAGATGCCGAGGTCGTAGCCGGTCGTACGGAACCGGGCGTGCATCTGGAGCGCGTACGCGCCGTACAGGAGGAAGGCGAGCGCGGCCGTCACGGCGGAGGCGCGGCGGGAGGCACGGTGAGTGGCGCGGCGAGGGGCGCGGACGGCTCCGGGGGCTCCGGGAGCTCCGGGGGCTTCCGTGGGGCGGGTCCGGGGCGGGGTGCTGTGGGGCGGGGTGGCGAACACCGGGGGAGTGTCGCTCCCGCCCGCTGAGACGACGCTGAAGCTCCCTGAAGATCCCTTCAGGAAGGCTGCGCGCCTGCGTGAATACTGAACCGCATGAGACTGCTGGTGGTGGAGGACGAGGAGCGGCTCGCCGCGTCCCTGAAGCGGGGGCTCGGCGCGGCCGGGTACGCCGTCGACGTGGCGCACGACGGCCTCGACGGGCTGTGGCGGGCGACCGAGCACCCGTACAGCGCGATCGTCCTCGACATCATGCTGCCCGGCCTCAACGGCTACCGGGTGTGCGAGCGGCTGCGGCGGGCCGGGATCGACACCCCGATCCTGATGCTGACCGCGAAGAACGGCGAGTACGACGAGGCGGAGGCGCTCGACACGGGCGCGGACGACTACCTCGCCAAGCCGTTCTCGTACGTGGTGCTGGAGGCGAGGCTGCGGGCGCTGCTGCGACGCGGGGGCGCGCGCACCAGGACCGTACTGCGGCTGGGCGACCTGTGGCTGGACCCGGCGGCGAGGGAGTGCGGGCGGGGGGACGTCCGCATCCTCCTGACGGGGAAGGAGTACGCGGTACTGGAGTGCCTGGCGCGGCGGGCGGGGGAGGTGGTGCCGAAGGTGGACGTGATCGACGAGGTGTGGGACGCGTCGTACGACGGCGACCTCAACATCGTCGAGGTGTACGTGAGCGCACTGCGCAAGAAGATCGACGTGCTGTTCGGGCGGGCGGCGATCGGGACGGTGCGGGGCGGGGGCTACCGGGTGGCGGGCGACGGTGGCTGAGGCGGCACGCGGTGCGGCCGGGGGAGGTTCCGCCAGGGCGGGCGGTCGTGCTGCCCGGCTACGGCTACGGGTCACCTGGGTCGCCGCGCTCGCCGCAGCTCTCATGGTGGGGCTGGTGGTGACCTTCTGGCTGGTCGCCGATCGGGTGGTGCCCCGGGGGCAGGTCGAGGTGGTGGATCCGGGGGCGCAGCTGCGGTTGCGGCCGGTCGTCGACGGGCTGCTGGCCTTCGGGCTGCCGGTCGGGGCGTTGCTCGTCGCCGCCGCCGTGTGGTTCGCCGTCCGGCGGATGCGGGTGGTGCTGGTGGTGTCCGGTACCACCGGCGCGCTGCTCTGGGCGCACCTGATCTGGGCGCAGCACCTCAACAAGGCGGCCCCCTGGGAGACCAGCAGCGCGGCCTTGCGCGCCGGGTACGGGTTTGCGGTCCCGCTGACCGCGCTGCTCGTGGCCCTCGCCGCCTGGGTGGCCGCCGAGCCGCTGGGGCGCCTCGTGCCCTGGCGCGCCGGGTCCCGCCGGGCCCCCGCCGCCCTCGGTGCGGCGCTGGTCGTGGCCGGGTCGGTGTGGGGGTTCGTACGCCCGTGGGACCGCCTCCCCGGCCATGACGACGGCGGATTCCTGTGGCTGCTCGTCGTCGGCGTCACCCTCCTCCTCGTCGTCACCGGCTGGGTCGCCGCCCGCCTCACGCTGCGCCCCGTCGAGGCGATGCGTGCCGAGCTCGCCGACATCACCGCCCGGTCCCTGGACCGCCGGGTTCCGGTACCCGCCATCGGCGGCGTGCTGCACCAGCTCGCCCGCACCCTCAACGCCACCCTCGACCGGCTCCAGGCCGCCGCCGACCGGCAGGCCCGCTTCGTCGCCGACGCCTCGCACGAACTCCGCAGCCCCATCGCCAGCCTGCGCACCTCGCTGGAGTCCTCCCTCACCCACCCCGAAGGCGTCGACTGGCCGCACACCGTGCGCGGCACGCTCACCGACATCGAGCGCATCCAGCACCTCACCGACGACCTCCTGCTGCTCACCCGGATCGACGGGCCCGTGCCGGGCGTCGACGAGGAGGTTCAAGTCGCCGACCTGGCAAGCGACTTGGTCGAGGAGCTCCGCCACCTGCGCCGCAACAGGGCCCTGCGCGTCACCTGCACGGCCCCGGCCGACCTGCCCCTGCTCACCGGCAGCTCCCTCCGGCTGGAGCGGCTGCTGCGCAACCTGCTGGAGAACGCCTGCCGGCACGCCCGTACGGAGGTGGAGGTCGTCCTCGGCACGGACGGGACGCGCGAGACGGTACGCGTCGAGGTACGGGACGACGGCCCCGGCATCCCGCCCGCCGACCGCGAGCGCGTCTTCGAACGCTTCACCCGCCTCGACGACTCCCGCACCCGGGCCGACGGCGGCGCCGGACTCGGCCTCGCCATCGCCCGGGAGATCGCCGCACGACAGGGCGGGTCGCTGCACGTGGCGGACGGCGACGGGCCGGGGGCGGTACTGGTCGCGGAGCTCCCGGTCGTACGGGGCGCGGCGGACGGGGATCTCCTGGAGGACGCCCCCGGCGACGTGGCCCCGGCGGGCCGCCGTCCTCGTACGGTGCACCGGGTGGTGGGGGCGGTGGTCGCGGTGACGGTGCCGCTGCTCGCGGTGGCGTTCGTCCTTTCGGTGCGGGGGGCCTGGACGCCGGAGCGGATCGAGCCGTCGTCGGTCCCGGCCCCGGTCGACGGCGAGGCCCTGCGGGCGCCGGTCGACGCCCTGCACCCGGTTACCACCCTCCTCCGGGGAGAAACGCCCGTGAACGTCCACCTCTACGCCCCGGCCCGTACCGAGGCCGAGGCGTGGGAGCAGCTCGCCGCCGTCCGGAAGGCATGGCCCACCGTCCTGCCCGGCGGCGCCGTCCGCACCCCCGGGGCGAAGCTCCCGTTCGGCATCGGCAGCACCCTCTTCGTGGCGGGGATCCGGGAGGAGGACGAATCCGGCGTCCTCGCCTACGGAGCCCTGCCCGCCCCTGGTAAGGGCGGCACACGCACGGCCGCTGTCCTGGTGCCGGAGCCCGGGGGCGCCTTGGGCCACCACGTCGAGCTGGTTCTCGGCTGGGCCCCGCCCACCGTCGGCGCCGTGAGCTACCGGTGGGACGACGGAACCGTCAAGTGGCCACAGTTGCAGACAGTGCTGGGCTCGGACCGCCGCTGGTTCCTCACGAGGGGTGAACCCGGCGCGAAGTCGAAGGGGTACGACGTGTATGACCTCGCCGACCGCCGCACCGTCGGCAGCAGGTAAGGGTCCCGTCCCCGCTTTGCTAGTGACAGGCGTGCATTCAAAACGTAGGCTCCTGAATATGGATATGCACACCCTGGTCACCCCCGCCGCCCCCGCCACCGTCGTGCTCAACACCACCGGGACCACCGTCGAAGACGTCATCGCGGTGGCCCGGGGCAACGCCCGTGTCGAGCTGTCCGCCGAGGCCGTCGCGGCGCTCGCCGCCTCGCGCGAGATCGTGGACGCGCTGGCTGCCAAGCCCGAGCCGGTGTACGGGGTGTCGACCGGGTTCGGCGCGCTGGCGAGCCGCCACATCGGTCACGAGCTGCGGGCCCAGCTCCAGCGCAACATCGTGCGTTCGCACGCGGCGGGCATGGGGCCGCACGTCGAGCGCGAGGTGGTGCGCGCGCTGATGTTCCTGCGGCTGAAGACGGTCGCGTCCGGGCACACGGGCGTACGCCCCCAGGTCGCGCAGACCATGGCGGACGTGCTGAACGCCGGGATCACGCCGGTCGTGCACGAGTACGGGTCGCTCGGGTGTTCCGGGGACCTCGCCCCGCTGTCGCACTGCGCGCTGACGCTGATGGGCGAGGGGGACGCCGAGGGGCCGGACGGCACCGTCCGCCCCGCGGGCGAGCTGCTCGCCGAGCACGGCATCGCGCCCGTCGAGCTCAAGGAGAAGGAGGGCCTCGCCCTCCTCAACGGCACCGACGGCATGCTCGGCATGCTGATCATGGCGATCGCCGACCTGAAGCGGCTGTACACGTCCGCCGACATCACCGCCGCCCTCAGCCTTGAGGCGCTCCTCGGTACCGACAAGGTGCTCGCACCCGAGCTGCACGCGATCCGCCCGCACCCGGGACAGGGCGCTTCCGCCGACAACATGCTGCGGGTGCTGGAGGGTTCGGGGCTGACCGGGCACCACCAGGACGACGCGCCGCGCGTCCAGGACGCGTACTCGGTGCGCTGTGCGCCGCAGGTCGCGGGCGCGGGCCGGGACACCATCGCGTACGCGATCACCGTCGCCGAGCGCGAGCTGGCCGCCGCCGTCGACAACCCGGTGGTGCTGCCGGACGGACGCGTGGAGTCCAACGGAAACTTCCACGGCGCCCCCGTCGCGTACGTCCTCGACTTCCTCGCCATCGTCGCCGCCGACCTCGGGTCGATCGCCGAGCGGCGCACCGACCGGCTCCTCGACAAGAACCGGAGCCACGGGCTGCCCGCGTTCCTCGCCGACGACGCGGGCGTCGACTCCGGGCTGATGATCGCCCAGTACACGCAGGCCGCCCTGGTGAGCGAGATGAAGCGGCTGGCGAATCCGGCGTCGGTCGACTCGATTCCGTCGTCCGCGATGCAGGAGGACCACGTCTCGATGGGGTGGTCGGCGGCGCGCAAGCTCCGTACGACCATCGACAACCTCACCCGGATCGTCGCCGTCGAGCTGTACGCCGCCACCCGCGGCATCGAGCTGCGGCACGGGCTGACCCCGGCACCCGCCTCGCAGGCCGCCATCACGGCGGTACGTGCGGCGGGCGTGCAGGGGCCCGGCCCCGACCGGTTCCTGGCGCCGGACCTGGCCGCCGCCGACGCGTTCGTACGGAGCGGCGCCCTCGTCGCGGCCGTCGAGCCGGTGACGGGGAAGCTGGCCTAGCAGCAGCACGCGGAGGAGGGGCGTCCGGCACACCGCCGGGCGCCCCTCCTCCGTGCGTTGCGGATCGGCGCACCCCGCTGTTACCTTCATCGTGGAAATACTTCACCATGGAGGAATCGTGATGCAAGGCCCCCCACCCCACAGCAACACCCGCCGCTGGCTCGGCCTCATCGCCATCGCCCTCGGTGTCGCGCTGATCGTCGTCGACACCACGATCGTGAACGTGATCGTGCCCTCGGTCATCGAGGACCTGGACGTCGACTCGGCCCAGACGCAGTGGATCCAGGAGTCGTACGCGATCGTCTTCGCGGCCCTGCTCCTGCTGGTCGGCCGCTTCGCCGACCTCGTCGGCGCGCGGCGGATCTTCATCGCCGGTGTCGTGATCTTCGGTCTGACGAGCGTGCTCGCCGGGCTCGCGCCCAACGGTGAACTGCTCGTCGTCGCCCGCTTCCTCCAGGGCGCCGGTGGCGCGATGATCCTGCCGACCTCGCTGTCCCTCCTCAACGCCACCTTCACCGGCAAGGCACGCGGTCAGGCCTTCGCCGTGTGGGGTTCCACCATCGGCGCCGCCTCCGCGCTGGGCCCGCTGCTCGGCGGCTGGCTGGCCGAACACGCCACCTGGCGCTGGGCGTTCGGCATCAACGTGCCGCTGTCGATCCTCATCGCGGCGGGTGCGCTCCTGTACATCGCGCCGTCACCGAAGACGAAGGGGAGGATCGACGTCATCGGTGCGGCCCTGTCCGTCGCCGGCCTCGGGCTGCTCGCCTTCGGGCTGGTGGAGGGGCGTACGTACGGCTGGTTCGCCACCGTCCGCACGCTGGACCTCTTCGGCTTCGAGTGGAGCGGCGGACCCTCGCCGGTCCTGGTCGCGCTCGTCCTGTCCGTCGTCTCCCTGGGGGCCTTCGTGACCCGGCAGGCGGCGATCACCCGCAGCGGCGACCCGTCGCGTGCGCTCATGGACGTACGGCTCTTCTCCATCTCCTCCTTCCGCAACGGCAACATCGCCACGCTGATCATCGGCCTCGGCGAGTTCGGCATCGTGGCCGTGCTGCCGCTGTGGCTGCAGTTCACGCTCGACTACAGCGCCGTACAGGCGGGACTCGCGCTCGTCCCCATCGCCATCGGCAGCTTCGTCGCGAGCGGCGCCGGCTTCGGGCTCGCCGCCAAGGTCCACGCGCTCAACCAACTGCGGGTCGGGCTCGCGCTCGAAGTCGTCGGACTGGCCGGACTCGGACTGATCGCCGCGACCGACAGCCCGTGGTGGACGGTCGCGTTCGTCCTCTTCCTGTACGGAATCGGGGTCGGCTTCGCGACCGCCCAGGTCACGAACGTCGTGCTCGCCGAGATCCCCGACAGCAGCGCGGGCCAGGGCTCCGGCATCCAGAGCGCCTTCAGGCAGCTGGGCTCCGCGCTCGGCATCGCCGTCCTGACCACGCTGTTCTTCACCACGCTCAGCAACAAGCTCGGCGACAGGCTGGACGGGCTCGGCCTCCCGGCCGCCCAGGCCGACAAGCTCACCCACGCCGTCACCGACAGCGCGGGCGCCGCGATCGGCCCCCTCGCAGGCAACCCGCAGACCGCACCGGTCGCCGACGCCGCCCGCTGGGCGATGACCGAGGGCATCACCCTCGGCGGCTACATCGCGGCGGGCTTCGTGGTCCTCGGCCTGATCGCCACCGTGCTCATCCCGTCGGCGGGGGTACGGGCGGCCACCTCGGCGGCGGAGGAGGTCCCGGTCGCCGGTTAGGTTGGGCGGCGGTGACGTACCGGCCCGGAAGAGAGAAGCGGACAGCCTCGATGAATGCCACGGAGCGCAAGCCGAACGCGACGGAGCGCAAGCAGCGCGGCACGCCCGCCCCCGAGGGCGCCGGCGGACAGCGGGAGCGGCTGACCGAGGGGCTGCGGCTGTACGGGGCCGACTACCAGGAAGTGGGGCGGCGGTTCGCCTCCTGGCTCGGCCTGCACACCACCGACGCCGAGGCCCTGGTCCAGATCCTGTACGGGGAGGAGCGCGGCGAGCCCCTCTCCCCGGCCCGCCTCAGCGAGCGCATCCAGCTCTCGTCCGGCGCCACCACCGCGCTGCTCAACCGGCTGGAGAAGGCGGGCCATGTCGTGCGCACCCGCGAGCAGACCGACCGGCGGGTCGTCACGCTGCGCGGCAGTGCCCGCATCCAGGAGCTGACCGACGACTTCTTCCGGCCGCTGGGGGCGCGCATGGACGCCATGCTGGGCCGCTACACGCCCGAGCAGCTCCAGCAGTTCGAGGGCTTCCTGAACGACCTGCACCTCACCTTGAACGAGCAACTGGTCGAGCTGGACGAGAACCCGCCGACGGCCTCCCGGCCAGGGCCCCCTGCCTCCTAGACCAGGCCCCCGGGCGCCCCGGCCGGGCCCCTGCGCCGCACCGAGTACGTCACGAAGCCCGCGCCGATCCCCAGGAAGGCCGTACCGCCGATGACGTACGGGGTGGTGTCGACGCTGCCGGTGTCGGCGAGGGCGAGCTGCGCGTCCGGCGCGGAGGGGGTCCGGGCGGAGTCCGTGGAGGCGGCCGAGCCCGTGGAGCCGGGGGAGTCGGTGGTGGGCTGGGCGGCCTGCCGGGCCGGTGCGGACCCTCCGCCGTTACCGGCCGTCCGCCCGGGGACCTCCCCCGTCGCGTTCGCCGACGGTACGAACCACAGCGCGGCCAGCAGCCCACCGGCAGCGGTGGCGGTCAGCAGTGGTCGGAGTGCGGCCACGGTATCGATCCCCCTTGAGGCACCCGCGAATTGGTCGTGCGCGCCGATGCTAATGAAAGCAGCGGGTCCAAGGAAAGGGATGTGGGGGTGGAACCTTTCCTTCCGCCCGTCGAAACAGTCCTGAAACGGACTTACCTCCACCCCGGAATCACTGCTTCCCATGCATGACCCCGCCCGAGCAGGGGCAAAAGGGGCGGCGTAGCGTCAAAAGCGAGCAGGTGTCGAGCAGCCGCTCCCGCGAGTGGCATTGCCCACACTTTCCGCGAAAGTGGAACGGAGGCGTCGGTTCGAGGGTTGTAACTGCTTTGACGGGGATGTGCTGCCCGGCAAGACCCGGGGAGTCCCGGCGGGGCCGGGGAAGAGCGCGTGGGAAGCGGCAACGATGGAGAAGCGTGTGATCACGAACAGCAAGCGACGCAAGGGTCTGATAGCCGCGTCCGCGCTGCTCGGCGGCGTTCTGGTGCTTTCGGGCTGTAGCGACGACGGCAAGGGCGACGGCGGCAACAGCGCCGACGGTGCGAAGAAGTCGCAGGAACAGGCCGACGCGGCAGCGGCCAAGGACACCTCCAAGGCCCGAATAGAGATCACCCCCAAGGCCGGCGCCACCAACGTCGGCATCAACAGCGACACCAAGGTCACCGTCGCCGACGGCAAGCTGACGTCGGTCAAGCTCACCGACGCCGCCGGCAAGGAAGTCAAGGGCAGCATCTCCGCCGACGGCCTGAGCTGGAAGCCGGAGGGCCGCCTGGAACGCGCCACCGTCTACAAGCTCAGCGCGACCGCCGTGGACGCCGACAAGCGCAGCGCCCACGAGAACCGCTCCTTCACCACGGTCTCCCCGAAGAACAGCTTCATCGGCAGCTTCACCCCCGAGGACGGCTCCAAGGTCGGCGTCGGCATGCCGGTCTCGCTCCGCTTCGACAAGCCGATCACGAACAAGAAGGCCGTGCAGGACGGCATCACCGTCACCTCCAGCAGCGGCCAGGAGGTCGTCGGCCACTGGTTCGACTCGCAGCGCCTCGACTTCCGCCCCCAGGACTACTGGAAGGGCAACTCCACCGTCACCATGAAGCTCGCGCTGGACGGCGTCGAGGGTGCGGACGGCGTGCTGGGCGTCCAGGACAAGACGGTCAAGTTCACCGTGGGCCGCAACCGGGTCTCCACCGTCGACGTCAAGACGAAGCAGATGACCGTCACGGAGGACGGCAAGGTCGTCAAGACGATCCCGATCTCCGCCGGTTCGCCCTCCAACCCCACGTACAACGGCAAGATGGTGATCTCCGAGAAGTTCAAGGAGACCCGCATGGACGGTGCGACGGTCGGCTTCACGGACGACGACGGCAAGGGCGAGTACGACATCAAGGACGTGCCGCACGCCATGCGGCTGTCCACGTCGGGCACCTTCATCCACGGCAACTACTGGGGCAAGGGCATCTTCGGCAGCGCCAACACCAGCCACGGCTGCGTGGGCCTGGCGGACGCCCAGGGCGCCGACGACCCGAACACGCCCGGCGCGTGGTTCTTCAACAACTCGATGATCGGCGACGTCGTCGTCGTGAAGAACTCCCCGGACAAGACCATCAAGCCGGACAACGGCCTCAACGGCTGGAACCTGGACTGGGCGGCCTGGAAGGCCGGCTCGAAGGCCTGATCCGCCCGGCTCGACGGGGCTGATCCGTCCGGCTCGACGGGGTCCGGTCCGCTACGGCTTCCAGACGAACCGGACGTCCGGCTCCCGCTCCTCGTTGCGGGAGCCGTCCGTCCGCTCGGCCTCGGTGAAGCCGTGCCGTACGTAGAACCGGTGGGCGGGGGTGTTGACCTGGAAGGTCCACAACTCCAGCCCACCGGGCCGCAGTTCCTTGGCCCTGGCCACGAACAGGTCGCCGAGTCCGCGCCCGCGCCGCTCCGGGGCGAGGTACAGCTGGTCGATCCCGGCCTCGTCCAGCACCATCACACCCGCGAGCGCACCGGCCGCGCTGGCCGTCCCGCCCGCACCGCCCGCGCCGTCCTCCGCGACCCAGGTGTCGCCGCCCGGCACCAGTACGTACCGGAACCAGCCCCGCACCTCGTCGTCGCTGTGCGCCCGCCGCACGTCGGGCAGGGCGGCGTCGTACGAACGCAGCCACACGTCGGCGGCGGCCTCCGCATCGGCCTCGGTGGCCCGGCGGAGGGTGAACGGGGCCGGTGCGTGCTGGTCCTCAAGATCCATCCGGTCAACCTACCGCTGCCGCGATCGACCCCGCACGGGCTTTTCGGCGGGAGATGAGGACCGCCACCCCGTCCAGGATCCGCTCCACCCCGAACGCGAACAGGCTGTCCAGGTCCAGTTCGAAGTCGTCCTGCGCGAAGAGTGCGCCGAGGACCGGATACTCGCCGGACGCCTGGACGGCCAGCGCGCGCGGCTCGTGGGAGGCCATCCACTCCTCCGGGGTCATCCCGGTGTCCTGCCGGGCCCGGTGCTCCAGCTCCAGCGTGGTGGCCAGCCCCTGGACGTGCCCGAAGAGGGTGAGGTGGACGTGCAGCATCTCGTACGGGGTGAGCCCCTGGCCGTCCAACGCCCGCAGCACCCACTCGGTGTACCGCATGGCGTGCGGGGCGACCGTCGGCCGGGTGAGGGTCGCCATGGCCTGCGCCATCCACGGGTGCCGCGTGTACATCTCCCACAACCAGCCTGCCGCGTGGACGAGTTGGGGCCGCCACTCCGGCAGCGGACCGCCCTTCAGGGGGCGCTCCGCGAACACCGCCTCCGACATGAGGTGCACGAGCTCCGCCTTGCCCGGGACGTGCCGGTACAGCGCCATCGTCGAGGTTCCGAGATCGGTGGCGACGCGGCGCATGGTGAGGGTGGCGAGCCCCTCGGCGTCCGCGATCGCGAGGGCGGTGCGGACGACGCGCGCCCGCGTCAGCCCGCCCGGCCGCGGCCCGGCCGGGCTGACGCGCCCGGCGGGCGCCCCCGCGACGACCGTGCCCACGCCGGGCACCGGCCGTACGAGACCCTCCTGTGCGAGCGCCGCGAGGGCCTTGCTCGCGGTGGCCATGGCGACGCCCCACTCCTGGGTGATGCGCCGGGTGGACGGAACCCTGTCGCCCGGCGCGAGGGCGCCGGAGGTGATGCGGCGGCGGATGTCGTCGGCGATACGGGCGGAGGGATTCATGCGGGGAGTGTACTAGTGCACTGTGACACCGTGAAAGCCCTCAACTGCCCAGTTCCACGAGTGCACTAGGTCGCTGATTGCCGGAGCGCGGCAGGGCTGTTTACCTCGTACGCAGACAGCCTGCGTACGTTGTACGGACACCCACCGGGAGCCCCCGTGACCACCACCGCACCCCCACCCGTCACCCCCCTCGCGGGGCGCCGCGAATGGATTGCCCTCGGCGTCCTGATGCTCCCGCTCCTCCTCGTCTCCATGGACGTCTCCGTCCTCTACTTCGCGATCCCCTTCATCGGCCGCGACCTCGCCCCGAGCGCCACCCAGCAGCTCTGGATCCTCGACGTGTACGGCTTCGTACTCGCCGGACTCCTCATCACGATGGGCGCACTCGGCGACCGCATCGGCCGCCGCAAGCTGCTCCTCCTCGGCGCGGCGGCCTTCGGGGCGGCATCGGTGGCCGCCGCGTACGCCCGCACGCCCGAAATGCTCATCGCCGTACGGGCGTTGCTCGGCATCGGCGGCGCGACCCTGATGCCCTCGACGCTCGCCCTCATCCGCAACCTGTTCCGCGACGCGGGCCAGCGGGCCAGGGCCATCACCGTCTGGACGGCCGTCATGACCGCCGGGATCTCGCTCGGCCCGGTCCTCAGTGGCGTACTCCTCGAACACTTCTGGTGGGGCTCGGTCTTCCTCGTCAACCTCCCCGCGATGCTCCTGCTCCTGGCCCTCGCACCCTTCCTCCTCCCGGAGTTCAAGGGTTCGGCGGCCGGGCGCTTCGACCTGCCGAGTGCCGCACTCTCCCTCGCCACCGCGCTCCCCGTCATCCATGGCATCAAGGAACTGGCCAAGAACGGCGCCCAGTCGACCCCGTTCCTGACCATCGCGGCCGGTCTCGCCGTCGGCGCGCTCTTCGTCCGCCGCCAGCGCACCCTCGCCCACCCCATGGTCGACCTGGCCCTGCTGCGCCGCCGGATGTTCGGCGGAGCGGTCCTGGCGAACGTCGTCGCGATGTTCGGCACGGTGGGCTTCGCGGTCTTCTTCACCCAGTACCTCCAGTCGGTGCGCGGCATGAGCCCCCTCACCTCCGCCCTCTGGAGCCTGGTCCCGTCGGCCGCGGTGCTCGTCCTCGCCCCGGCGGGCGCGGCGCTCGCCGCCCGCACGGACCGCGCGTACGTCATGACCGGCGGCTTCCTCCTCGCCGCGAGCGGCTTCCTCTGGCTGACCGCCGTCCGCCCCGACACCTCCCTCGGGTACGTCCTCACCGGCTGCTCGCTGTACGTCGGCGGCATCGTCGTCGCCATGACCCTCGCCAACGAGATGGCCCTCGGCGCGGCCCCGCCGCAACAGGCGGGCTCGGCGGCGGCGGTCGTCGAATCGGGCACGGAGTTCGGCGGCGCACTGGGCATGGCGATCCTCGGCAGCATCGGCGCGGCGGTCTACACCCGGGGAATGGCCGACACGACCCCTGCGGCGGTACGGGAAACCCTGGGCGGCGCACTCGCCACCGCCCCCCAACTCCCCTCCCCTCGGGCGGAGTCACTCCTCACCACGGCCCGCGACGCGTTCACGGACGGCCTGAACTGGGCGGCCCTGGGCGCGGCGGTCGTCATGCTGACGGCGGCGGCACTGGTCTGCACGCTGCTGCGGACACGGAAGCAGACGCCTCGGGCCGGGCGGGGGGAGAGGGCGGCGGCGCGGGGGTGAGGGCGCCGGAGCCGTCGGGGCGGGCAGGGCGCGAGCTTCCCAAGGGCGCGGCCCGCATGACGCCGGCCCGCCCGGGCCAGGTATCCAAGGGTCCACCCTCCACCCCGCCACCTCAAGGAGCCCCGGATGCACCCCCAGTCACCCCAGTCGCCCCAGCAGCCCCGCCCCGTCCGCATCGCCGCCGCGAGCGTCTCCGACCTCCATCTGATGCGTGCCTGGGCGGACGCGGAGGGCTGGAACCCGGGGATCGCCGACGCCCAGCCGTTCTTCGCCGCCGACCCGCGAGGCTTCCTGATCGCCCGCCGCGAGGGCGACGACACCCCCACGTCCTGCGTCTCCGTGATCCGCTACGACACCGACCACGCCTTCCTCGGCTTCTACCTCACCCGCCCCGACCTGCGCGGACAGGGCTACGGAATCCAGGTCTGGAACGCAGGCATGGAACGCCTGGCAGGCCGCAACGTCGGCCTCGACGGCGTAGTCGCCCAGCAGTCCAACTACCGCAAATCCGGCTTCACTTCAGCCTGGACGAACACCCGCTACGAGGGAATCCCGGAGGGCGGCACCTCCTTCGGTTCCCTGGGTCGCGCTCCCGCCGACGGCGCCACCTCCTTCGGCGGCGCTCCCGCCGACGGCGTCACCGTGGTCGACGCCACCACGCTCCCCTTCGAGCTCCTCGCCGCATACGACCGCCGTTTCTTCCCGGCCCCGCGCGACGCCTTCCTCGCCTCCTGGCTCACGGCCCCGCACCGTACGGCCCTGGCGGCGATCAGCGACGGGAACCTCGCAGGTCTGGCCGTACTCCGCGGCTGCCCCGGCGCCTCCCGCGTCGGCCCCCTCTACGCCGCGACCCCCGACATCGCCGCCACGCTCCTCACCACCCTGGCGGCCACCACCCCCGGCATCCCGATCGCCCTGGACGCCCCCGACTGCAACCCCGCCGCGATCCACCTCGCGGAACGGCTGGCCCTGACCCCGACCTTCGAAACGGCCCGCATGTACACGGCCGGACCCCCGGACATCGACCGCACGGGCCTGTACGCGGTCACCACCCTGGAACTGGGCTGACTACCTCTGCACCGTCAGCCCGCGCGGATCGGGCCACCCGGCCTCCGGCTCGTCCGCCCCGGTGTAGATCTCCAGCCCCGACAGATACCCGTCGGCGGTGAAGAGCAGCACCCCCGCCCCGTACTCCGAATCCGCGCAGAACCCCTCCGCCACCGGGCTGCTGTGCCCCGGCGCCGCAGCCACGGCGGCCCGGTCCACCCCCAGATCCACGGTCGCGCACCCACACCGGCACCGCCCCGTCACGCGCACGTACGGAACCTGCTCCCGCAGTGCGGCGAGCACCGCCCCCGGCCCGTCCAGCAGGACGTCGAGGACGGCGGCGGCGTCGGGAGTCAGCGGCTCGTGCAACGGCTCACGCAGGGACTCTGCCGTCACCCCTCGGCCGACGCGATGCCCGTCGGGCAGGACCTGCCCCAGTTGGTCTCGGAAGGGGCGCTCAGGGTGACTCCCGTGCCGCCGATTCCGCAGTAGCCGTCCGGGTTCTTGTCCAGGTACTGCTGGTGGTAGGGCTCGGCGGGCCAGAAGGGGTTGTCCGACGCCGGGAGGATCTCGGTGGTGATGCGGCCGAAGCCGGAGCCCGTCAGGACCTCCTGGAAGGCGGCGCGGGAGGCTTCCGCCTCCGTCGCCTGCTCAGGGGTGTGCGGGTAGATCGCGGAGCGGTACTGGGTGCCCACGTCATTGCCCTGGCGGAAGCCCTGGGTGGGGTTGTGGGATTCCCAGAAGAGCTTCAGGAGGGTGGGGTAGGAGACGACGGCCGGGTCGAAGACGACTCGGACGACCTCGGTGTGGCCGGTGAGGCCCGAGCAGACCTCCTCGTACGCCGGGTTGGGGGTCGAGCCGCCCTGGTAGCCGACCAGGGTGGTCCAGACGCCCTTGGTCTGCCAGAACTTCCGCTCGGCGCCCCAGAAGCAGCCGAGGCCGAAGTCGGCGACCGCCAGGTGGGCGGGGTACGGGCCGGAAAGCGGGTTGCCGAGGACCGTGTGCCGGGACGGGACCTCGAATTCCGGGGTCGCGCGGCCCTTCAGGGCCTGCTCGGGGGTCGGGAGCTGCGGCGTACGGCCGAAGAGCATGGTTCTCCTCCAGGGACAACAGGGAAGTCGGTTCGTACAACGTGGGAGGGGCGGTGGGGATTCCCCGCCCCGCCTCTCCCGACCGTGTGACCGGGTGCCCGGGGTGCCCATGCGCCCCGGTCAGCTCCGCAGCGTCGCCGGGCTGCCGCCGTTCGCCTCGTAGCCCGCCACCGCGAGGTTCCGGTGGACGGTGTAGTCGGCGGCCGGGTCCTGGCTGTGGGTCCAGGGGAGGGCGCCCACGTAGCCGTCGACGGACGCGATCTGCCGGACCGCCTCCGCCCAGCGCTCGGAGCGTACGAGGAAGAGGACGAGGAGGTGGCGTACGTGCGCCAGCATCGGGTCGTCGGGGCGGGCGGCGTGCACCGCGAACAGTGCGCCCTCGACGGCCCGGGTCACCACCGCGCTCTGGTAGAAGCTGCCGACCAGGACCACCTCGGGCAGGTGGTCGTAGACGGAGAAGAGGGGGAGGGCGGCGAGGAGCGAGCCCTGGGGGGCGCGGGAGGCGGCGTGCGTGGCGAAGGTGTCCGCCTCGGCGCGCGAGCCGTGCCACTTCTCGGAGAGGTAGTGGAGAGCGACCAGGTGCGCCCCCATGTGCGTCGGGGCGCGGTCGATCACCTTCGCCCAGAGCTTGTCGAATTCGGGGCGCGGGTAGGCGAGGCCGCGCGCGACGGAGAGCTCGACGATGTAAGGGATCGGGTCGCCGGGGGCGAGGAGTGCCGCCTGGGCGCAGAGGTCGCGGGCCTCCTCCAGGATGATCCGGAAGTCGTCCGTACCGGTGGAGGAGGAGCGCCAGGCCTGCTGCACCAAGAATTCTGCGTGAACTTCCGCGCCGCCCGCGTCCTTGGGGGACTCCGAACGCCAGTCGCGCAGCCAGCGGCCGCCCTCGCCCGGGCGCTGGGCGAGTTCGAGGGACGCCGCGCCCGCGAACGACTGCACGCGCTGCCAGCGCACCTCGCCCTCCTTCGGCGTACCGGCGAGCAGCTGCTGCGCGGCCCGCCAGTCCTGCGTGCGCTGCACGACGTCCAGCACGTCGATGAGGTCCTGGTCGGGTCCCGGCAGGCGGACGTCCAGCGCTTCCTGCCGTACGAAGCCGTACTCCTCCGGATCCGCCGCGTCGGGCGAACCGGGCGCCGCCAGCCGGATGCCGCCGCGCCTGCGCAGCAGGAACGGACCGAGGGCGGCACCCAGCATGAGCGCCGCGATCAGGAACCAGAGAATCTCCATACCCCCATTGTCCCGGACAACGGACGTGGCGTGCCGGACGGCGAACTACCCTCGGGCCCATGACCCATGAGCAGAGCCGCCCAGAGCGCGCCTTCGAGACCCTCGCCATCCACGCAGGCAACACCGCCGACCCCCTGACCGGCGCCGTCGTACCGCCGATCTACCAGGTGTCGACGTACAAGCAGGACGGGGTGGGCGGGCTGCGCGGCGGATACGAGTACAGCCGCAGCGCCAACCCGACCCGCACCGCCCTGGAAGAGAACCTCGCCGCCCTGGAGGGCGGCCGGCGCGGGCTCGCCTTCGCGTCGGGCCTGGCCGCCGAGGACTGCCTGCTGCGGACGCTGCTGTCGCCCGGCGACCACGTGGTGATCCCCAACGACGCGTACGGCGGGACCTTCCGGCTGTTCGCGAAGGTCGTTTCGCGCTGGGGCGTGGAGTGGTCGGTCGCCGACACCTCCGACCCGGCCGCGGTACGGGCCGCCCTCACGCCCCGTACCAAGGTCGTGTGGGTCGAGACGCCGTCCAACCCGCTCCTCGGCATCACGGACATCGCCGTCGTCGCCGAGATCGCGCACTCGGCGGGGGCGAAGCTCGTCGTCGACAACACCTTCGCCAGCCCGTACCTGCAGCAGCCGATCGCCCTCGGCGCGGACGTCGTCGTGCACTCGACCACCAAGTACATGGGCGGCCACTCGGACGTGGTCGGCGGTGGTCTGGTGACCAACGACGCCGAGATCGCCGAGGAGTTGGCGTTCCACCAGAACGCGATGGGGGCCGTCGCCGGGCCCTTCGACGCCTGGCTCGTGCTCCGCGGCATCAAGACCCTCGCGGTCCGGATGGACCGGCACAGCGAGAACGCGACGCGGATCGCGGACATGCTGACCGCGCACCCCTCCGTCACCCAGGTCCTCTATCCCGGGCTGCCCGAGCACGCCGGGCACGAGATCGCCGCCAAGCAGATGAAGGCCTTCGGCGGCATGGTGTCGTTCCGCGTCAAGGGCGGCGAGGAGGCCGCCGTGGAGCTGTGCAACCGGACGCAGCTCTTCACGCTGGGGGAGTCCCTGGGCGGTGTCGAGTCGCTGATCGAGCACCCGGGACGGATGACGCACGCGTCGGCGGCCGGTTCCGCACTGGAGGTGCCCGCCGACCTCGTCCGGCTCTCCGTCGGCATCGAGTCCGGCGACGACCTGCTCGCCGACATCAAGCAGGCGCTGGGATAGGCGAGTTGGCCTGCTGATCCGTACGGGACGGCTGCGGAAGGCCTCGTACGGTTCTGCCACGGGACGGCTGCGGAAGGTCTCGTACGGTTCGCTAGAAGCCCTCCACCGGCGGCGTGCTGTCCGCCGGTGGAGCCAGCCACGGCTGCGCGATCGACGCCCACACCAGGAACGCGATCCAGGCCGCCACCGCCAGCACCCACAGCACCCGCCGCAGCACCTTGCGCCGCCGCAGGCCGCGCGCCCCGCGCGCGGTGGCCCGCACCAGCAGATCGGCCGGTACGGGCGGGTGCGGGGCCCGCTCCAGGATCAGCCGCACCTCGTCCTCCTTCGGCCGGCGCAGACTCACGGCGCGGCCACCGCATCCCCCTGCGGGCCCTGCGGCTGCGGGCCCCGGGTGGCCTCGTACACCCGGGAAACGGCCCGGGCGCAGATCGCCCGCACCCGCTGCACCGGCAGTCCGAGCTGGGCGGCGGTCTGCTCCTCGGGGACCCCCTCGTACAGCCGCAGCACCACGATCAGCCGCTCCTGCGGAGTGAGCGACTCCAGCAGGCCGCCGCCTCGGGCGGGCTCTTGCCGCTGCCGCTGCCGCTGCCGTTGCCGGTGGGGGAGGTGGCGGGGGGTGCGGCGGGGCAGGCGGCGCCGGTGGTGCCAGGCGGTGCGTGCGAAGCGTGCGGCGAGTTCCTGCCGGGTGCGGTCGTACGGGTCCTCGCCGCGCAGCGACGCCCAGCGGGCGTACGTGGCGGCGAGCGCGGCGGCGAGGAGGCGCTGGGCGCGCGGATTGGCGTCCGGCGGCTCGGCGCTGAGCAGCGTCGCGGTATGCAGCAGCCGGCCCGCCGCTCCCGCGACGAACGCCTCGAACTCCCCGGCGTGGCGCCGCTGTTGGGCTGCCTCGCGCTCGCGCACCGTGCCTCCCGGTTCCTGCTCCCGGTCCTCATATGAGGACAGCGGATGCGCCAGGTCAAGAGGTCGGCGGGGGGCTCGGCGGGACAGGGCCCCGGGGACGGTTCAGGAAGCGGGCGGGGCGTCGCCCGTGGCCGCCGACTGGCGGGCGGAGAGTGCGCCGTTGAAACGGGTCAGCAGCGTCGTGAACGCCTCCCGCTCGTCCTCGCTCCAGCCGTCCGTCACCTGTGCCATCAGCTCGCGCCGGGAGGACCGCACCTCGTCGAGGCGGGCGTGGCCGCGCGGCGACAGCTGGAGCACGACCGCGCGCCCGTCCTCGGGGTGCGAGGTGCGCTTCACCAGGCCGGAGTCGACGAGCGGCGCGACCTGCCGGGTCACGGTCGACGAGTCGATGCCCATGCCGGCGGCGAGCGCCTTGACGCCCATCGGGCCTTCCTGGTCGAGGCGGTTGAGCAGCAGGTAGGCCGCGCGGTCCATGGAATTGCGGACCTGGCCGACGCCGCCGAGGCGGGTCTGTTCCGCACGCCGGGCGAAGACGGCCACCTGGTGCTGAAGGGCATCGAGGAGACCGGCGGCGGGGTCGGTCGTCATGTCCTGGGTAGGGGGCATGGCTCGGGCTCTCTTCGTACGGTGGTCGGTTGGTGGGGCAAGGGTACGCGGCCCCCGGCACGCACGTACCTGCGCTGCGCAAACCTGTGGACAAGGTAAGGAGTGCGCAGGCCCGGAAGGCCATACCGGCGCCGTATCAGGGGCGTACCGGGGGCGAACGGGTGCCGCAGCAGCGCCGCGGCAGCGACGGACCGGCGACGGACTTGGCGCGGACCCGGCGCGGACCCGGCGCGGGCTCGGTGTCGGCCCCGGCGCGGACCAGGCGCGGCCGCGGCGCGGGTTCCGCGTCGGACCCGGTGTCGGACCCGGTGTCGGGCCCGGCGTCGGACCGGACCCGGTCCGGTCCCTGGGACGCCCCCGGCCCCGGCCCGGCCGAGCTGCGAGACTTGCTGCCATGAGCTTCCGCACGCCCGAACACGCCCGCAGCCTGATCCTCGACGACGTGCGCGGTGCGCAGAAGATGCTCTCCGGGGTGGCCCGCTGCACGCCCATGGAAGGCAGCCGGTATCTGACGCGCCTGGTCGGGGCGCCCGTCCACCTCAAGTGCGAGAACCTCCAGCGGACCGGATCCTTCAAGCTGCGCGGCGCGTACATCCGGATCGCCGGGCTCTCGCCCGAGGAGCGCGCGGCCGGGGTGGTGGCCGCCAGCGCGGGCAACCACGCGCAGGGCGTGGCGCTGGCCTCCTCGCTCCTGGGCGTGCGGTCCACGGTGTTCATGCCGGTCGGCGCACCCCTGCCGAAGGTCGCGGCCACCCGTGAGTACGGCGCGGAGGTGAGGATGCACGGACAGGTCGTCGACGAGACCCTTGCCGCCGCGCAGGAGTTCGCGCACGACACCGGGGCCGTGTTCATCCACCCCTTCGACCACGAGGACATCATCGCAGGCCAGGGCACGGTCGGCCTGGAGATCCTGGAGCAGTGCCCCGAGGTGGGGACGATCGTCGTCGGCGTGGGCGGCGGCGGGCTCGCGGCGGGCATCGCGGTCGCGGTGAAGTCGGTGCGGCCGGACGTGCGGATCATCGGCGTGCAGGCGGAGGGCGCGGCCTGCTACCCGCCTTCGCTGGCCGCCGGGCGGCCGACCACGGTCGGCTCGTTGCAGACGATGGCCGACGGCATCAAGGTGGGGCGCCCGGGCGACGTGCCGTTCGCCATCGTCAACGAGCTGGTGGACGAGGTGCGGACGGTCTCGGAGAACGAGCTCTCCAGCGCGCTGTTGCTGTGTCTGGAGCGGGCCAAGCTGGTCGTGGAGCCCGCCGGGGCGAGCCCGGTGGCGGCGCTCCTGAGCCGCCCGGAGTCCTTCGAGGGGCCGGTCGTCGCGGTGCTGTCGGGCGGCAACGTGGACCCGCTGCTGATGCAGCGCACTTTGCGGCACGGAATGGCCGCGGCCGGTCGTTATCTGTCACTGCGGCTGCGGCTGACGGACCGTCCGGGGGCGCTTGCGACGCTTCTCGGGGTGTTGTCGGTGGCGGACGCCAACGTCGTTGACGTGAGCCACGCGCGGACCGGTCCTGAGCTCGGACTCACGGAGGTGGAGGTGGAGTTGCAGCTGGAGACGAAGGGGCCGAAGCACTGCACGGAGGTGCGGGACGCGCTGCGGGGCGCGGGGTATCTGGTCGTGCCGTAGGGCGCGTCCGGCCCTCCGGCCGGCCCTGCGATCGGCCCCTCGGCCGGCCCTCCGGCCGGCTTGTGGAAACCCTTCTCCAGACGCGATGTATCGCGATACGGTGTGCCTCGTGCTGCCCCGCCGGGCACCGCACCCTGCTCTGCCGGGGGCCGCATCCGGCTCCGCCCGGCGCCGCATCCGGCCTCGCCGGGCGGGATGGACCCGGCAAACCTAAAATTCGCGTAGGAACCACCCACACACATGGGGGACCCCTTATGCCAGGCGCCATCTATGCCGAGGGGCTGGTCAAGACCTTCGGCGACGTGAAAGCCCTGGGAGGCGTCGACCTCGACGTCCCCGAGGGCACGGTCCTCGGACTGCTCGGGCCGAACGGCGCGGGAAAGACCACCGCCGTCCGCGTCCTGACCACCCTGCTCCAGCCCGACAGCGGCAAGGCCTTCGTCGCCGGGATCGACGTACTGAAGCACCCCAACGAGGTGCGGCGCTCGATCGGCCTCTCCGGCCAGTTCGCGGCCGTCGACGAATACCTCACCGGCCGCGAGAACCTCCAGATGGTCGGCAGGCTCTACCAGATGTCCGCGAAGGCGGCGAAGGCCCGCGCCGCCGAGCTCCTGGAGCGCTTCAACCTCGCCGAGGCCGCCGACCGCACGGCCAAGACGTACTCGGGCGGAATGCGCCGCCGCCTCGACCTCGCGGCGGCCCTCGTCGTCTCCCCGCCCGTGATGTTCATGGACGAGCCGACCACCGGCCTCGACCCCCGCAACCGGCAGCAACTCTGGGAAGTCATCCAGGAGTTGGTCGCCGGAGGCACCACCCTCCTGCTCACCACCCAGTATCTGGAGGAGGCCGACCACCTCGCCCACGACATCTGCGTCATCGACCACGGCAAGGTCATCGAGCGCGGTACGTCGGACCAGCTCAAGGCCCGCACCGGCGGCGAGCGCATCGAGGTCGTCGTGCACGAGCGCGAGCACATCGTGATCGCCGACGAGGTCCTGCGCGGCTTCGGCAAGGGCGACACCAAGGTCGAGCAGCACACCCGCAAGCTGACCGTCCCGGTCACCGGCGGCGCGAAGCTCCTCGCCGAAGTCATCCGCGAACTGGACGCGCGCGGCGTGGAGATCGACGACATCGGCCTGCGCCGCCCGACCCTCGACGACGTCTTCATCTCGCTGACGGGTCATGCGGCGGAGGAACCGGCCGAGGGCCGGGAAGACGGCCAGGAGGTGGGCAAGAAGTGAGTACCGACACCGTGACGACGGCCAAGTCCCTGGCACCCGTGCCGGGCGGCGGCATCGGCCAGTCGGTCACCGACTCGCTGACCATCGCCAAGCGCAACCTGATCCGGATGTCCCGAATTCCTGAGATGATCCTGTTCGGGGTCATTCAGCCGGTGATGTTCGTGGTGCTGTTCACGTACGTGTTCGGCGGCTCAATGAGCGTGGGGGGATCAACCGACCCGAGCGTCTACAAGAACTTCCTGATGGCGGGCATCTTCGCCCAGACCGTCACCTTCGCCACGGCGGGTTCAGCCGCCGGCATCGCCGACGACATGCACAAGGGCCTCATCGACCGCTTCCGGTCGCTGCCCATGGCACGCGGCGCGGTCCTCACCGGCCGCACCCTCGCCGACCTGGTGCAGACGTGTATCACGCTGGCTGTACTTGCTGCCGTTGCCCTACTCGTGGGCTGGCGAACGGGTTCTGCCGAGCCAACCAATGTGGGCAAGGTTCTTGGGGCCTTCGGTCTGCTCCTGCTCCTGGGGTACGCGTTCACGTGGGTCGGCGCATTGATCGGCCTGTCCGTCCGTACCCCGGAGGCGGCCACTTCAGGAGGAATCATCTGGCTGTTCCCCGTCACGTTCGTTTCGAACGCCTTCGTGGATACCAGCATGATGACGCCCTGGCTGCGTCATGTCGCCGACTGGAATCCATTCAGCGCGATCGTGCAGGCGTGCCGGGAACTCTTCGGCAACCCAGGCGTCTCGCAGTCTTCGGCCTGGCCCATGGAGCATCCCGTGTGGGCCTCCCTCGCCTGGTGCGTTTTGATCATCGCGGTCTTCCGGACGCTCGCCGTCCGCAAGTACCGACGAGCAGCCAACTGACACCGAAGCCCCCGGAAGACAAATCCGGGGGCTTCGTCGTGCCAAGGACCGTTACTGAAAGCCACATGGCGGAAGCTTTAGGTGACCAACATTGCTTGATCGCCGGGAGCACCTCCATGTACCTGAAGCGCGTAAGTGTTGTCGCTGCAACAACTCTCATGGCCCTCGTGGCAGGCGTCGGCGCAGGCACTGCCCAAGCCCCAACTGCGGTCGCAACGCCTCCATGGGTCCTCCATGGCCGAATCCACGCACATGGGGAACTCAAGGGAGCGCTTCCACGGGGAGCCAAGTTCTGTGTTGCACTGCTGTCCGCGCACCCCTATGTTCCGGCTGTGATTCAGGCAACCGGTTGTTCGCCGGCCAAGAACAACCCTGCCGTGCTCTTGGCGATCCCCGTGTTCTGCGGGAAGTACCACACGCTTGTCACTCTCGGCAGGCCGGGGCAACGGCCCATGATCTACAAGGAATCCCCGTCGAGGGTTCTTTGTCGTAGGTCCTGACCGAAGCCGCTCCAAGCAGTTTCCCCCGTGGTCTTGCGGACGCTCGCCGTCCGCAAGTACCGCTCGGCGACCGTCTGAGCGCGCGTAGACACGCAGGAGCCCCCGGCGTTCATCGGCTGCCGGGGGCTCCTGCGTACGTACGAAGAAAACTGAGGAATCGGCCCTGGTAGGGCGTCGCCTCCAGGATCCGCACCGTGGCCTTCTTGCCGTTCGGCAGTTCGTACTCGGCGTCCTCGCCGACCTTCTTGCCGATCACGCCGGTGCCCAGGGGGGACTGCGGCGAGTACGTCTCGATGTCGGAGCTCGGGTACTCGCGGGAGGCGAGCAGGAAGGTCATCGTGTCGCTCTCGTCGCCGTCGAAGGCGATCTTCACGACCATGCCGGGAGCCGCCTCACCGCTCGCCGTGGGCGCCTCGCCGACCTTCGCACGCTCCAGGAGCTGCTTCAGCTGGCGGATGCGGAGCTCCTGCTTGCCCTGCTCCTCCTTGGCCGCGTGGTACCCGCCGTTCTCACGGAGGTCGCCCTCCTCGCGGGCCGCAGCGATCTTCGCAGTGATCTCACCGCGCGCCGGACCCGACAGGTGCTCCAGCTCTGCCACGAGCTTGTTGTACGACTCCTGGGTCAGCCAGGTGACGTCGTCGCTGGTCTGGGTCACAGGTGCTCCTCGAAGTTACGGATAACAAAGCATCGCCCTACCCAGAAGGATGTGCCTCCACGGGCGGGCGAAACCACGAGCCTAACAATTCGATGCCCCGAGGGGGAGAACCAAAACCGTCAGACCTGCGTCAACGCAGGTCAGAGGGTGTAGTTACGGGTACGGGAGGCCCGCCCGGTCACGGTCGGCTACTGTCCGTCCGCGGTGCAGCTCAGCAGCTCCGCACTGGTCGCCCTGCCCGTCGTACGGATCGCGTAGATCTCGTCGATCCGGCTCTTGCCCTTCTCCGTGATCCGTACGTCCTTGCGCCCGACCTCGGCCCCGCTCTCGGCGATCGCGCGCACCGTGCACGTACCGGTGGAGTCGGCCTCCTTGCGGATCTCCAGGTGCACCCGCACCTCGGACTGCGACGAATTCAGATCGAACTTGATCATCTCGGCGCTGATGACCTGCTTCGAGATGTACCCGTACCCGATCCAGCCGATCAGCAGGAGCAGCAGCACCCCGAGCACCGAACCGATGATCTTCAGCTTGCGGTCCGCGCGCTGGTCGGCGGAGCGGCCGTAGCGGTCCGCGGGGGCGCCGGAAGCGCCGGAACCACGGGCGGCACCGGGAGCATCAGGGGCACCGGCATCCCCGGGGGTACCGGAAGCTCCGTCGCGTACCGCATTCATGCTGTGATCCTCCGGCTGCGCAGGGGGCAGGAATATTCCCACCCCCGGTTCGGTCACTATATGAGTCGTACTTTGCGCCGCAGACACCGAGGGCGCCCGGATCACCGAGGATCAGAATCTTGACTGAGCAACTGCGCCTGATGGCCGTGCACGCCCACCCCGACGACGAGTCGAGCAAGGGTGCGGCCACGATGGCGAAGTACGTGTCCGAGGGGGTGGACGTCCATGTCGTGACCTGCACGGGCGGGGAGCGCGGCTCCATCCTCAATCCGAAGCTCCAGGGCGACAAGTACATCGAGGAGCACATCCACGAGGTGCGCCAGCGCGAGATGGACGAGGCCCGCGACATCCTGGGCGTCAAGCAGGAGTGGCTCGGCTTCGTCGACTCAGGGCTGCCCGAGGGCGACCCGCTGCCGCCGCTGCCCGAGGGCTGCTTCGCACTGGAGGACGTCAAGGAGGCGGCCGGCCGTCTGGTGAAGTCGATCCGTGCCTTCCGGCCGCAGGTCGTCACCACGTACGACGAGAACGGCGGCTACCCGCACCCCGACCACATCATGACCCACCAGATCTCCATGGTGGCCTTCGACGGAGCGGGCGACCCGGCGGCCTTCCCGGAGGACGAGTTCGGGCCGGTCTGGCAGCCGCTGAAGCTCTACTACAACCAGGGCTTCAACAAGCCGCGCACGGTCGCGCTGCACGAGGCGCTGCTGGCCCGCGGCCTGGAGTCGCCGTACGGGGACTGGCTGAAGCGGTGGGAGGAGTTCGAGCGCGTCGAGCGCACGCTGACCACCTTCGTGCCCTGCGGGGAATTCTTCGAGATCCGCGACAAGGCGCTGCTCGCGCACGCCACGCAGATCGACCCGGACGGCGGCTGGTTCCGGATCCCGATGGAGATCCAGCGGGAGATCTGGCCGACCGAGGAGTACGAGCTGGCGAAGGCACTCGTGCCGACGTCCCTCCCCGAGAGTGACCTCTTCGCGGGCATCCGCGACAATGCCTAGGTGAACGTTTCCCAGGCAATGACTCAGCTCGTGCCGCTCGCCGCCGACAGCTTCGACAAGAACAAGGTGACCCCGGGAATCCTGGGCTTCATCGTGTTCGCGGCGCTGGCGATCGGTGTGTGGGCGCTGATGAAGTCGATGAACCGGCACATGGGCAAGGTCTCCTTCGAGGAGGCACCGGATCCCCAGGCGCCGGCTTCGGCGGCGGAGGGCGACGGCAGGGCGAAGGTCGCGGCGACGTCCGCGGCTGCCGCTGCGCCCGCTGCGTCCGAGGCGCCCGCCAAACCGTCCGGTGCTTCGGTCAAGGGCTCCGGCAAGGGTTCTGGCAAGGGCTCCGGCAAGAAGAAGTAGCCCGCCGGGCCGGCTGTTCAGTGGCTGGGCCGCTCAGTGGCTGGGCCGCTCAGCGCGAGTAGTCCGCCAGTGACAGCAGCAGGTGCGCGGACTCCGGCCGCAGATGGTCGGAGTGCGCGCCCGCCGGTCCTCGCCCGTCGGTGAAGACGGCGCCCGCGTCGACGCTGACGAACCACTGGTCGAGGGCGCGGACGTCGTACGGCTCGTCCGGCGCCAGCATCCTGACCCCGGACACCGGCCGGGGCGCTGCGTTGATGCCCTGGCTGCCGGTGCCGGCGCGCTTTTCGGCGATGCGGTGCCAGAGGCCGGTCGCCCAGTCGCGCTGTGCGTACGTCGCGACGATCGGGCCGCGCAGCGGCGCGTCCGCGAGCGCGGTGAAGGTCGACTCGAAGGCGGCGCGCGGCGCGGCCATCTGCAACAGCAGCATGCTGTCCACGGTGAACGGCCGGCCCGGGTGCCCGGGCCGCGCCGACCACCCGGGGGATCCCCGGTCCGAGGCGGCCCACCGCACGGCCTCGCACAGGAACCTGCACCCGAAGGAATGCCCCACCAGGTGCAGGTACTGCCCGTCCCGGGTGCCCAGCACCGCGCCCTTCGGGTCCCCGCGCTTCGCATCGAGGTACCCCAGCAGCTGCCCCAGGATCCGGGGCGCGTCCCCGTCGCTCATCGCATGCGCCCGGTCCCGGATCCGCCGGTGGCCGCGCAGCCCGGGCCCACTGGCCGAGGGCCACCGTACGAGCAGCACCCACGGCTCGAAGGGCCCCAGGCGGGCGTACAGCGACCGCTGACGCTCGTACTGCTCCCGCAAGAGGGCCAGGAGCCGCAGGGCGGACCGGACGGCGGAGGCGGGCGAGGTCTGCCAGCCGTGGACGTAGACGAAGAGGTCGGTGGTGCCGGGCGGGGGAGTGAGCCGCTCGGCGAAGAAGCCGGGGAGTGCGGGGTGGGGGACGGGGCGGGGACCGTCGGGGGTGTCCTCCAGGAGCCGGCCGCGGGTGTTGAGGTCGACGAGGCGGAGGCCGGGTTCGATGTTCACCGGGCGACCCGGGGCGCGAACGGGCGTACGGCCGGGCGATGGGCCGCCGGGCGTATCGCCGGGCGTATCGCTGGACGGGCCGCCAGGCGTACCGCCGGGCGTATCGCCGGACGGACCGCCAGGTGTACCGCCGGACGGACTGCCAGGCGTACCGGCAGGTGGGTCGCCGGGCCGTCGGTGGCGCGTCCGTACGGTATGTGCGTTGCTGCGGCCACAAGTGCCCCCGTCCCGGCCGGAGTTCCGCCACCAGCATCCCAGCCCCGCGAACGCCCCCACAAGCGCTTCGCCGCGCACGTCCTGCCGCTACTTCACCGCCCCCACCGGAACCCCCATCACCTCCCGCGAATGCCGGTTCGGCACCATCCCCAGCCGCCACGCCTGCCACCCCGCCGCCAGGTCCGCGCCGCGCCCCAGCACCACCCGGTACGCCTCCGCGCAGTCCGCCAGCCGGTCGTCGCGGGTGGGGTGGGACTCCGAGAGGAGCAGGGCCAGCTCCTCCTCGGCCATGGACGTGCCCACCTCCGCGCCGCCCGGGTGGGCGAAGGGGAGCAGGGTGCAGCGCAGGAAGCGGGCCCAGTCGCCGCCCCGCCTGTCGTCGTACGAGGAGAAGAGAGCGATCGCCTCGTCGCAGAGGGAAAGGGCCTGCTCCGGGCGGGAGTTGCCCGCGTCGACGACGACCAGTTCCAGGACCGTCCAGGCCTCGCCGTGGGCCACGCCGATGCGGCGGAAGTCCTGGCGGGCGTCCATCAGGAGCTGGCGGGCGAAGCCGGAGTTGCGGAGGTTTCCGGTCTGCACGGCCCGCTGGTCGCGGGTGACGCGGCCGGAGTGGTGGCGGGCGCAGGCCAGGCCGTACACGTCGCGCATCCGGGAGAACATCGTGCGGGCGCGCTCCAGCTCGCGGACGGCCTGGTCGTGGTCACCGCGCTCCTCCAGGGCCTGGCCCAGGTAGTACAGCGTCCACGCCTCGCCGCGCGCGTCCTCGTTGTCGAGGTGACGGGAGAGGGCCTGGCGCAGGCCGTCGACCGCCGGGCCGGGATCGCCCGCGACCAGCCGGGCGCGGGCGAGCTGGGTGAGCGCCCACGCCTCGCCGCGATCGTCGCGGGTACGGCCGTACAGATCGAGGGCGGAGCGCAACTCCCCCTCAGCGCGCGCCACTTCACCCATCCGCAGACACACCTGGCCGAGCTGGAAGTGCGCCCACGCCTGCCCGTGCAGCGACTCGCCCTCCCGGTGCAGGGCCAGCGCCGTGTCGAGGAGCTCGACGGCCTCGCTCAGATTCGCCCGGTCGCGCTCCACCGCCGCGAGCGCGTGCAGGTTCCACGCGCGGTCGCCCGCGAGTGCCGCCGAGGACTGGAGGTCCAGTGCCTCGCGCAGCTTCGCCGACGCCTCGGTGAGATTGCCCTGGTGGTGGAGGGTGATGCCGAGCGAACCGAGCGCGCGGGCCGCGCCCGCCTCGTGCTGCGCCTCGAAGTAGAGGTCGACGACCGAGGAGAGCGTGGTGCGCGCCTTGTCGAGCTCACCGAGCTGGCGGGCCGCGATGCCGGTACGCCACTGGACCGAACGTACGAGAAGCCCCTGGTCGACGGCCTGCGTCAGCTCGCTGATCTCACCCAGCCGGTACAGGTCGCCGCGCAGCAGACAGTAGTCGCACAGCGCGCCCAGCAGATTGAGGACCAGCTGCTGGTCCACGCCCTCCGCGTGCCGCAGGGCGGCCGTGATGAACGACGACTCGTCGTCCAGCCAGCGCAGCGCCGCGTCCAGCGACGTGAAGCCGTGCGGGCCGAAGCGGTCCGCACGGGTCGAGTTCTTGCCGTCGACGAGACGGATCACGGAGTCGGCCAGCTCGCCGTAGTTCTGGATGAGACGTTCCTGCGCGGCTGTCCGCTCGGCCGGTTCCTCCTCGTCGAGCAGCCGCGTGTACGAGAAGGAGCGCACCAGGTCGTGCAGCCGGTAGCGGCTGCCGCCGACGTGGTCGATCAGCCCCGCCCTCGACAGCTCGGTCAGACGCCGCCGCGCCTCCTGCTCGTCGGTGGCCAGCAGCGCTGCCGCCGCCGCACCGCCGAGACTGGCCCGGCCCGCGAGCGAGAGCCTGCGCAGCAGCCGCCTGCCCTGCTCGGACTGGTCGGCGTAACGGAGCGAGAGCGCCCGCTCGACCGGATCCAGCGGCCCGTACGCCCCGAGGTCCGCGGCCAGCGCGCGCATGCTGCGCGGGCCGAGCGACGACCCCGCGACGCGCAGTGCGAGCGGCAACCCGCCGCACAACTCCCGTGTCAGATCGGCGGATTCACCGTCGTAGGGGGCTTCGTGCGACGGGTGGTCGTCCTCGGTGACCGCCCGCAGCAGCTCCTCCGCGCCCGCGCAGTCCAACGGCTCCACCGCGAGCTGGTGCACCCACGCCGGGGTGTCGTCCGGCAGGTCCAGCGGGGTGCGCGCGGTGACCAGGACCAGGCTGTCCGAACGCTCGGGGATCAGGGTGCGCACCTGCTCCGCGTCGGTGGCGTCCTCCAGCACGACGGTCACCGGCAGACCCGTGAGGTGCTGGTGGTACAGCTCGGTCAGCCGCTTCAACTGCTGTTCCCGCGTGGCCCGTTCGGAGTGCTGCTCGCGGAAGAGGAGCTGCTCGCGCGGTGCGCCGAGCCGGTTGAGGAGATGCAGCAGGGCGTCCCGCGTGGACGTGGGCACCTCCGTCTTGCCCGGCGCGCCGTTGCGCAGATCGACCACGCAGGCACCCCGGAACTGGTCCTTCAGTCCGTGCGTCGCCCGCAGTGCGAGCGTCGAACGCCCGGAACCCGGCTCGCCGTACAGCACGACCACCGTCGGTCGCGTCTGCGTGCTCGCCCGCGCCGCGTGCACCCACTGCGCGATCTGCGCCATCTCCGCCCGCCGCCCCGCGAACGGCCCGTCCACCTGCCGCAGCTGGGCGAACGACTGCTCCAGTACGGTCCTGCGCCGCGCCGCCGCACTGCGATTGCCGCCACGCAGCGGAACCGGGGCGGCCACCGTCTTCTGCGTGGCCCTCGGCGCCTGCGACCGGGTCGCGGCGGCCACCATCCGCTGCTGGTCCAGGTACGGGCGCACGCCCCGCACCTCCAGCGCCGTCAGCCACGTCAGCTTCAGCTGCTCGGGCCCGCCGGGCTGCCCCAGCGCACCCGCCCGCCGGTGCGCGGCCGGCCAGTGCGTGGCGGTCACCTTGGCCACGGTCGCGGCTGCCCCGGCGACGGCGACCACGGCCCCGGCGGCGAAGGCGGTCCCCGACGCCGTGCCCAGTGCCAGATCGGCGAGGAACGCGGCGAGCGCCGCCACACCCGTCACGAGTACCGGGGTGCCGATGCTCTTCCTGCTGAATCGTTCCGACAGGGGCTGATGCCCGGCGCCCGCCTTGTCGAGTGCGGCGACGTACGCGGCGTACTCCTCGGCGGCCGGCGCGCACATCTCGCCCAGCACGGCTCGCCCGCGCACCAGCAGCGCCCGCCCGTCGGTCCGCCCGCCGGAGCGCCGCACCTCCTCCTCGACGGCCCGCTCCAACACCCGCTCGGCATCCGCCCGGTGGCTCTCCCTCATGTGCGTCCCCCTCCGCAGCGATGTCCGGACGCGGCGGGGAGGTCGTGGCCCCGCTGTGGGACGCCCGGATGGGTCAAGTGTCCTGCTTGACGGGCCAGGACGCGAGGGAGCGAGGGCGTTGAGGGCCGAAGCGGCCGGTGTCGTGCAGGATGGTGGGTATGCCGAATCGCCTGGCCCACGAGACGTCCCCCTACCTCCTGCAGCACGCCGACAACCCGGTCGACTGGTGGCCGTGGTCGCCGGAGGCCTTCGAGGAGGCGCGGCGGCGGGGGGTGCCGGTGCTGCTGAGTGTGGGGTACAGCAGTTGCCATTGGTGCCATGTCATGGCGCACGAGTCCTTCGAGGACGAGGCGACCGCCGCCGTCATGAACGAGCACTTCGTGTCGGTGAAGGTGGACCGCGAGGAGCGCCCCGACGTCGACGCCGTCTACATGGAGGCCGTGCAGGCTGCCACCGGGCAGGGCGGCTGGCCGATGACCGTCTTCCTCACCCCGGACGCGCAGCCCTTCTACTTCGGTACGTACTTCCCGCCCGAGCCGAAGCACGGCATGCCGTCGTTCCCGCAGGTCCTGGACGGGGTGCGGGCCGCGTGGACGGACCGGCGGGCGGAGGTCGACGAGGTCGCGGGGAAGATCGTCAAGGACCTGGGCGAGCGGTCGCTGGCCTTCGACTCGCCCGAGATGCCCGGCGAGGAGGATCTGGCGACGGCCCTGCTCGGGCTGACCCGCGAGTACGACGCGCGGCACGGGGGCTTCGGAGGGGCGCCGAAGTTTCCGCCGTCGATGGTGCTGGAGTTCCTGCTGCGCCACGCGGCGCGCACCGGCTCCGAGGGGGCGCTGCAGATGGCGTCCGACTCGTGCGAGGCGATGGCCCGCGGCGGCATCTACGACCAGCTGGGCGGCGGCTTCGCCCGCTACTCGGTGGACCGGGAGTGGATCGTCCCGCACTTCGAGAAGATGCTGTCCGACAACGCACTGTTGTGCCGGGTGTACGCGCACCTGTGGCGTGCCACCGGATCGGACCTGGCCCGGCGGGTCGCGCTGGAGACCGCCGACTTCCTCGTCGCCGAACTCCGCACCAACGAGGGCGGGTTCGCGTCCGCGCTGGACGCGGACAGTGAGGACGGGAGCGGGAAGCACGTCGAGGGCGCGTACTACGTCTGGACGCCGGAGCAGCTCCGCGAGGTGCTGGGCGAGTCCGACGCGGCGCTGGCGGCGGCGTACTTCGGGGTGACCGAGGAAGGCACCTTCGAGGAGGGTTCGTCCGTCCTCCAACTCCCGCAGGGGGACGGCGTGGTGGCCGACGCCGCCCGTGTCGACGACATCCGGGAGCGTCTCCTCGCGGCCCGCGCCCAGCGCCCCGCTCCGGGCCGGGACGACAAGATCGTCGCGTCCTGGAACGGCCTCGCGATCGCCGCCCTGGCCGAAGTCGGCGCGTACTTCGACCGCCCGGACCTGATCGAGCGGGCGACGGAGGCCGCGGACCTTCTCGTACGTGTGCACATGGACGACGCGGCGCGGCTGGCCCGTACGTCCCGTGACGGTCAAGTGGGCGCGAACGCCGGTGTGTTGGAGGACTACGCGAACGTCGCGGAAGGCTTCCTCGCCCTCGCGTCGGTGACGGGGGAGGGGGCGTGGCTCGACTTCGCGGGCTTCCTCCTCGACCACGTACTGATGCGGTTCGTGGGGGAGGGCGGTGCGCTGTACGACACGGCGCACGACGCGGAGAAGCTGATCCGCAGGCCGCAGGACCCGACGGACAACGCGGCCCCTTCGGGCTGGACGGCGGCGGCGGGCGCACTGCTGTCGTACGCGGCACACACGGGCTCCGAGGCGCACCGGGAGGCGGCGGAGGGAGCGCTGGGCGTGGTCAAGGCCCTGGGCTCGCGGGCCCCGCGCTTCATCGGCTGGGGCCTGGCGGTGGCGGAGGCGGCGCTGGACGGGCCGCGGGAGGTGGCGGTGGTGGGGGACCCGGCGGATGCCGACGCGCGGGCGTTGTGGCGGGCGGCGCTGCAGGGGACGGCACCCGGCCTGGTGGTGGCGTTCGGCGCACCGGGAAGCGAGGAGTTCCCGCTGCTGGCCGGGCGGCCGGGGGCGGGGGCGTACGTCTGCCGCCGGTTCGTGTGCGCGGCGCCGACGGGGGAGGTGGGGGTGCTGGTGGAACAGGTGGGCGGACGCCTCTAGACCGCCGGTCCACCTCCGCCTGCCGGCCTGCCCCCATCGCCTGCCTGAACTCTTCGGCTGTCCGGCATCTTCAGCCCGTCGGGCATCTTCAGCCCGTCCGGCGTTTGAGGACGCGCGGCGCAGCCGTGCACCGGGCGCAGCCCGGGACCCCGGCCCCCACCGGCGCGAGCCGTGAACCGTCTCTGCCCCGCGGCGAGCGGTTTAGGTGGAGGGGCGGGGAGGGGCCATCCCGCGAAGCGGCCCACCGGTCCGCACCGGTGCGTGTGCCGGAGTAAGGGGCGGGGCTCCGCGTGGGGGCCGCCCCCTTGCCCACCCGTTCCGCCCCCCGGGGGCGGCCCCGCTGCCCAAGAGGGCTCGGGGGCTATGGGGCTAGGGGTGGGCGGGCGGTGGGTGGCGGGCGGCGATAGCCGCCCGTTGGGGGGTGGCGTCGTCGCCCGCCGGGGACCTGCCTCAGCCCGTTCGGTTCGGTACTCGTTCCGGGACCCGGCCCGGGAGCCCGGTGCGGGCTGCCCTGCGGCGTCGGTAGAGCCAGCGGTCCACGACCAGGAAGCGGCCCGCGAACACGATCACCATGCTGAGTGCCGTCGCCGGAACCGGTGCCAGGGACGCCGTCGTGACGAGCAGTGCGGCGAGCGGGATGCGGGCCAGCAGGTCCGCGTTGCCGACCACCGCGAAGCTCAACAGCCGGGCGGGCAGCCGCCGTTCACCCCGCTGGGTGCGGTAGAGGAAGGCATCGACGAGGAGGAAGTTCCAGAGCAGCCCTGCCTGGTTGGCGATGATCTCGGCGGGGGCGTAGTGGATGCCGCCGGGGCCGTTCAGCACCCACAGCAGTGCCAGGTTCGGTACGAAGCCGGACAGGCCGATCAGGCCGAAGACGACCATCCGGGCCCGGGGGTCCGACGTCCGCAGCGTCACCAGGTGGCGCAGGAAGCGCAGCCCCTCCGCCACCGTCGACTTCGACTCGCCCGCATGCCGTTCCCCGAACGCGTACGGCACCTCTGCGATGCCGCGCGGCCGGCACCGTACCGCCAACTCCAGCAGGATCTTGTACCCGAGGGGCTGCAAGCCGCCCCCGGCCGGAGGGCCGGCCGCCGCCGGAGGTGCGCCCTCCGCCGGAGAGCCACCTGCCTTCGCAGTGCCGGCCGCCTTCGCGGTGCCGTCCACCCCCGGAAGGGCGTCCACCACCGCGGCGCCGTTCCCCGCCGGAAGGGCGTCCACCGCCGCGGTGCCGTCCGCCGTCGGAGCACCGCCCCCCGCCGAACCGCCCGCCCGCTCCACCGCTTCCCGCCGGATCGCGAAGAACCCGCTCATCGGGTCGCTCAGTCCGCGCAGTGCCCGCGGGAACAGTGACTTCGTCAGCAGTGTCGACGCCCCGGACACCGCCAGCCGGTACCCGCCCGCGAGCCCCGACCGGCTGCCGCCCGCCGCGTACCGGCTCGCGACGACCAGCTCGGCGCCGCTCGACTCTCCCCGGGCTATCAACTCCGGCACCAGCTCCGGAGGATGCTGGAGATCCGCGTCGATCACGACGATCCACGGGGCGCGGGCCCGCCCGATGCCCTCGACGACCGCCCCGCCGAGCCCTGCGGTCGGTACCTCGCGGTGGTGCAGCACCACGGTCAACGGGCAGGTGATCGCCGCCTGTTCGACCACTTCACAGGTGTCGTCGGTCGAGTCGTCCGCGAAGATCACCTCGGCGGTGAGGGGTGAGTTCGCGAAGGCCGCCACGAGCCTTCGTAGTAACTCCCCTACGTTTCCTGCCTCGTTGAACGTCGGTACGACGATGGAAAGATCCACGGGAGCAGCTGGCTCCGAGGTCACCGGGCCTCCTGGGGCTGGTCGTTGCCGACACCCACGGGTGCGCCGGGTGAAGGAGTGAGGGAGAGAGGGGGAGTGCGGGAGGTGAGGGGAGTGCGGGGGGCGAGGGGAGTGCAGGAGACGGGGGAAGTGCGGGAGATGGGGCGGAATCCACGAATTGCCCCTCCTCCCTCTCGGGCCGTTCCCACGGTTCGGCCCTTGCCCGTTCGGGAAGCTAGCAGGTCGCTCAAATCGTCGGCAATGACTTCACGTATAAGCGAAATACGAATGGATCTTCATCGCTTGTGGAATGAATGGTTCTTCTTATGCGGTAGGCCTCGATGTGTCATATTGCGGTGGTATGTCAGGGTTGGGTGAGCGCTCCTGGGTGCCGAGGGTCAGGGAGGCGCGGGCGTGCGAGGGGGCTTCGTGGGCAATGGCGTGCCGCGCCCGGGTGCTCAACCGGACAGAACGGGCGGGGATTCGCTTTCCGTCACCGTCGTATCCATGTCGCCCGTGCTGGAATTCGGGCCGCTGGAAAAGCGGACGGGGTCCGTTTTCCGATTGTTCCGGCGAGATTTATTCGGGGCCGCACCGCTATTGATTCCCGCAGGGCGCCTGTGCGGCGTGACGAGGGGGTCTCGCCCGTGGACGTGACGAGGGGGCTCACCCGTCGATACGGGTGAGACCCCCCTCGAAGGTCCGCAGCATCCGGTCGATCAGCTCCACCAGGTCGTCCCGCTGCCCGCGCTCCGCCCAGTACAGCGTCGTCTCCAGCACGGCCGCGAGCAGCCCGGTCGCGAAGATCCGCACCTCCAGCTCGCCGGCGTCCCGCCCGGTGCGCTCGGCGATCACCCGGCACAGCATCCGGCTGGTGACGCTCACGCTCTCCACCATCCGGGCCCGTACCGCGGGCACCTCCAGCATCAGCCGGGTGCGCAGCAGCACCTCGTCCGGCGCATCGTCGAGGGAGCGGCGCATGGCCGCCGTCACCACGGCCCGTACGGATTCGAGGAGCGGCTCCCCGGGCGGGCGCTTCCGCAGGGCGCCCTCCATCACCGGGTCGTACTCGTCGGTGAGGACGATGTCCTCCTTCACCGGGAAGTACCGGAGCACGGTGCTCGGCGAGACGTCCGCCTCCGCGGCGATCTGCTCGACGGTCGTGGCGTCCCAGCCCTGGGTGGAAACCAGCCGGAAGGTGGCCCGGCGGATCTGGAGACGCGTCTTGATCTTTTTGCGTTCGCGCAGGCCGGGGCGGGTGTCGGGGGTGCTGGGGGAGGTGCGGGGCGCGGCCATGGCGCCATTGTCTGCCATCTTCGCGCACCTTTGACGGCCGATCGATTGTCAGTGCGGGGTGTCACGATGTGTAGTGGGTACTCGAACTGTCCGTGAAAAGACGACAGATGTGCGGAGTGGTAGAGGGAAGGGGAGGCATGAGAAGAGTCGTGAATGCGGCGACCGCGCTGGTGGCGGTCCTGTGCGTGCTGGGTTTCCTGGTCTGGGGAGCGGGGGCGGTGCTCGCGGTGGTGCTGGTCTTCGTCGCGGTGCTGGCATGGCAAGTGGCCGCGGCTTCGAGGCCACGGCCACAGCACAGAGCGGGTGCGGGTGCGGGTGTAGGTGCAGGTGCAGGTTCGGGTGAGCGGCGCGATACCGGTGCCGGTACGGCCTCAGGCCGAATAGGCCACCAGCGAGATGCCCACGTAGTGCGCGACGAAGGCCGCGAGAGTGAGGGAGTGGAAGACCTCGTGGAAGCCGAACCACCGCGGTGACGGGTTGGGGCGCTTGAGGCCGTAGATCACGCCGCCCGCGCTGTAGAGCAGCCCGCCGACGACGACCAGGACCAGCACGGCGATGCCGCCGGCCCGCATGAAGTCGGGCAGGAAGAAGACGGCGGCCCACCCCATCGCGATGTAGCAGGGGGTGTACAGCCAGCGCGGGGCGCCGACCCAGAAGACCCGGAAGGCGATGCCGGCCAGTGCCGCCCCCCAGACCGCCCACAGCAGGGTCCGGCCGGTCGACTCGGGGAGCAGCAGCATGGTCAGCGGGGTGTAGGTGCCCGCGATGATCAGGAAGATGTTCGCGTGGTCGAGGCGGCGCAGGACGGCTTCGCCGCGCGGGCCCCAGGTGCCCCGGTGGTAGACGGCGCTCACGCCGAAGAGCATGCACGCGGTCAGTACGAAGATGCTGCACGAGACGCGGGCGCGGGTGGAGTCGGCGAGCACGATCAGCACGATGCCGGAGATCAGTACGGCGGGGAACATGCCGGCGTGCAGCCAGCCGCGCAATCTGGGCTTGACCGGTGGCGGGTCGATCTCGGTGACCTGGGCGGGCACGGCATGCGACGTCATGCCTCGAATGCTACCTACGGTTCCGTAAGTTCTGACTGTGGCCAAGGGTCGTCTTCGTCACGGAGCGCGGGAGCGGTCGGGAGTGGCCGGGGGTGGCCGGGGGTGGCCGGGGTGGCCGGGAGTGGTGATGCTCACGTGTGCGGCCCTCTGGACATATGGGCGGAGTACCCGGATGATCAAATGAGTGCGGTCGGCACCGGATGAGCGCCAGAGGGACCATGTGAAGCATCCGGGTCGCAGCCCCCACGGGGCAACAAACCACAAAACCCCTCAACAAGGAGCAATCGTGGCGCGCGACATCGCGGCTCCCACCACCGTCCCGACCAACCACCAGGAGCTCGTCTCCTGGGTCGACGAGATCGCAGCCCTCACCGAGCCCGACCGGATCGTCTGGTGCGACGGTTCCGAGGCCGAGTACGAGCGGCTCTGTGCGGAACTCGTCGCCAAGGGCACGTTCAAGAAGCTCGACGAGACCAAGCGCCCGAACTCCTACTACGCCGCCTCCGACCCGTCCGACGTCGCCCGCGTGGAGGACCGCACCTTCATCTGCTCCGAGAAGGAGCAGGACGCGGGCCCGACGAACCACTGGAAGGCCCCCGCCGAGATGCGGGAGCTGTTCCAGGGCAAGGAAGGCAACGGCGGCATCTTCCGCGGCTCGATGCGTGGCCGCACGATGTACGTCGTCCCGTTCTGCATGGGCCCGGTCGGTTCGCCGCTGTCCGCGATCGGTGTCGAGATCACCGACTCGGCGTACGTCGCCGTCTCGATGCGCACGATGACCCGGATGGGTCAGGCCGTGCTGGACGAGCTGGGCACGGACGGCTTCTTCGTGAAGGCCGTGCACACCCTGGGTGCCCCCCTCCAGGAGGGCGAGGCCGACGTCCCGTGGCCCTGCAACACCACCAAGTACATCTCGCACTTCCCCGAGGACCGCGAGATCTGGTCCTACGGCTCGGGCTACGGCGGCAACGCCCTGCTCGGCAAGAAGTGCTACGCCCTGCGCATCGCGTCCGTCATGGCCCGCGACGAGGGCTGGCTCGCCGAGCACATGCTGATCCTGAAGCTCACGCCCCCGCAGGGAGAGTCGAAGTACGTCGCGGCTGCCTTCCCCTCCGCGTGCGGCAAGACCAACCTCGCCATGCTGGAGCCCACGATCTCCGGCTGGACCGTCGAGACCATCGGCGACGACATCGCCTGGATGCGGTTCGGTGAGGACGGCCAGCTGTACGCGATCAACCCGGAGGCCGGCTTCTTCGGCGTCGCGCCCGGCACCGGCGAGCACACCAACGCCAACGCCATGAAGACCATGTGGGGCAATTCGGTCTTCACGAATGTCGCGCTGACGGACGACAACGACGTGTGGTGGGAGGGGATGACGGAGGAGGCTCCGGCGCACCTCACGGACTGGAAGGGCAACGACTGGACCCCCGAGTCCGGTACGCCCGCCGCCCACCCGAACGCCCGCTTCACCGTCCCGGCCGGCCAGTGCCCGATCATCGCGCCCGAGTGGGAGGACCCCAAGGGCGTGCCGATCTCGGCGATCCTCTTCGGTGGCCGCCGCGCGACCGCGGTGCCGCTGGTCACGGAGTCGTTCAACTGGCAGCACGGCGTCTTCCTCGGTGCGAATGTCGCGAGCGAGAAGACCGCCGCCGCCGAGGGCAAGGTCGGCGAGCTGCGCCGCGACCCGTTCGCCATGCTGCCGTTCTGCGGCTACAACATGGGCGACTACATGGGCCACTGGGTGAAGGTCGGTGCCGACAAGCCCGACCAGTCCAAGCTCCCGAAGATCTACTACGTGAACTGGTTCCGCAAGAACGACGCGGGCAAGTTCGTGTGGCCCGGCTTCGGCGAGAACAGCCGCGTCCTGAAGTGGATCGTGGAGCGCCTGGAGGGCAAGGCCGAGGGCGTCGAGACGCCGATCGGCATCCTGCCCGCGAAGGGCTCCCTGGACACGGACGGGCTGGACCTCTCCGAGGCCGACCTCGACTTCCTGCTCACCGTGGACAAGGAGGTGTGGCGCGAGGAGGCAGCCCTGGTCCCCGAGCACCTCAACACCTTCGGTGACCACGCGCCGAAGGAGCTTTGGGACGAGTACCGGGCGCTGGTCAAGCGCCTGGGCTGAGTCCCGCCCCCCCAGACGTGTCGGAGCCGGCCTGTTCCCCGGCTCCGGCCAGCCCCACCCCCTCCCTCCGGGTGCACGAACACCCGGGGGGAGGTGAGTGGGGGCCGCTCTCGGATCGTCACGACACCGCCCTGACCTGTGGGATCACCGGGACGAGCAGCGGAGACACCGGCCCCCGAAGCCCCCTCACGGCTTCGGGGGCCGGCGTATTTTTCCGGCGTGGCGGCGGCCGGTGGCGGTAGTGGTGGCGGTGGTGATGGCAGTGGCAGTGGCAGTGGCGGTGGCGGTGGTTAGTTCCCGCGGCGTTCCCTCAGGTAGTGGGTCAGCGACTCCTGACGCTGCGCCTCCGCGTCCTGCAGTGCCGCGGCCATGGCGGTCAACTGCTCGTGGATCAGGCCGAGTTGATGCTCCAACTGCCGCTCCGGAGGTTCGTTTCCCGGGGCGAAGCGGGTCCACCAGCGGGCTCGTACGTACGTGTCGATCGCTTCGGGTACGTCCTCGCGGACCGACCGCGTCAGGGTGTGGAAGGAGTCCGGGTCCGAGGACCACTCCCCGTGTCCGACCAGGGCCGCCAGCAGTGCGTCCAGTTCGGTCAGCCTTCCGGTGGCCGCCGGGGGGAGCTGGACCGAGGCCACGTACTGCTGGAGTCGTGCGAAGTCCCCGCGCAGGACGTCCAGTTGCTCGGCCGCGTCCGGGAAGTGCGGTGCGGCGACGCGTTCGGGCGGGGCGATCAGCGCTCCCGCCCCGTACAGGCCGGCGACGACCAGCGGCCAGTACGCCCCGGCCGCACCCGTGAAGGTGAGGGCGAGGCCCGCGAGTCCGCCCGCGCATCCGGCCAGGTTCTTCCGGGACTCCGCGAAGCGCAGAACCCCCCGGCCGGTCCCCCTGCCGCGCGCCCTACTGGTAGCCACGGATCTCCTCGAAGGCCCGGTCCAGCGAGCCCTGCTTGGCGTCGAAGAGCTGCCCGCCCGTGAGGGACGCGATGTGCTCCAGCTCCCCCTTGCTGGCGTCTCCGAACAGCACGGGGAAGACGGGTGTGCCGCGCCGGTCGGGGGGCAGCGCCGAGTAGAAGGCGTCGAAGTCGCCGGCCGAGTCGCCCTCGGTGTTCTTGCCGTCCGTCATCAGCACGATGCTGGTGAAGGCGGCGCCGGGCGGTCCGAGACGTTCGTACGCCTCGCGCAGGCTGCTGTAGATCGCGGTCCCGCCGTGCGTCTCCAGCGCTGCCGCGTCCGCCCGGATCGCGTCGAGCGCCGCGGCGGGCCGGGCCGGGTCGACGGTGTGCCGCACGATCTTCCTGACCTCCGAGCCGAACGGCATCAGCGTCACCTCCTCCCGGTCCCTGAAGCGCTGCCCCACGGGGGAGTCGGCCGTCCCCGTCATCCGGCCGAGCGCGTCCTTGAGCTGCTGCAGCCGCGCGCCCGCCATCGACCCGGACGTGTCGAGGACGTACACGGTGCGCGAAGGCCGCCGCAGTACGTTCTCGTACGAGGCGAGCAGCCCGTCCGCGACGGACCGCGACCCGGGGAACGGCAGCTCGCGCCGCGCGGAGGCCCCGGACGCGGGCGGCACGCCGACGACCGGCCGCCGGAAGGTCTGCGCGGCGAGGGACTTCTGCACGTCCGCCCGGCGCAGGTACCCGGTCAGCTTCGTCCCGTCCTCCTTCGCCCGCGCCGAGGCCGAGGCCAGCAGCGAGAAGGGGTAGTCGGCGGTGACCACACCGTCCCGCGGGCGGATCACGGTGAGTCCCGACCGCCTGTCCCGGTTCATGGTCAGCAGTACGGACTCGTAGTTGATCAGTGCGTCGACGCGGCTGCGCCGGGTGTACGCGTCGGCCAGCCAACCGGATGACCCGGAGGTCAGCTCCTGTCCGACGAAGAACTCCTTGAGCCGGGGCGTGACCTTCCTGATGTCCGCGTCGGTGAGTGCGCCCTGCGCCTTCGACAGCCCCGACGCGACCGAGACCAGCGCCGCGAAACCGGAGTTGGACCGCACCGGGTCGGTCATTCCGTACGTCAGCTTCCCGGCCGCGACGGCCCGGTGCACATCGGTCCAGCCGACGCCGTCGGCCGTCCAGCCCAGCCGCCCCAGCTCCGCCGTCCGCACCCCGATCGCGACCGGGGAGGTCATGACGGACGTCTCGGACGTCAGCTTCCCGGCGGCCTCGGGCCGCAGCCGCAGGTAGTCGTTGGACGACAGCCAGACCGCGTCGTACGCCCCGTCGGCCTTCCCCGACGCGACCTGCTCGACGGCGTCGAGGGTCCCGGCCCAGGTGGCCCGCACCTCGACCCCCGTGTCCTTCCTGGCCTGTTCGAGTACGGGCGCCAGGTCGGACAGCTCGCTCGAAGCGAGCACCCGCAGCGTCCCGGTCCGGTACGCGCCGTCGTCGCGCGGCGGCTCCCCGCCGCCCGCGCACCCGGCCAGCACCGCGCACAGGGCCAGTGCCCCCACCACTGCGCGTCCTCTCATCCCGGGCCTCCCTCGGACGCCCGGCTGCGCTCCAAGTAGCCGCCGGCTGCCGCGAGTTCCCCCGACAGCGACTCCACCGTCGTCGCCATCGCCTCCGTCGCCTGCGCCTTGTACGTGTCGATGGCGTCCAGCGTCGAGAAGATCTGCCGGAACGCGACCCGCAGCGTCTCCGGGTCCACCGCCGGGTCGGCGGCGATCTGCTGGATCTCGCCGCTCTGCGTGGCGAGCATCTGCGCGTTGGCCCGGATCAGCTCTTCCGTCGTGCCGCGCAGGGCGTTGACCTGCCCGATGACCTTCTTCTGGTTCTCCAGCGCGGACGCCAGCATCACCCCGATGCGCAGTGCGGTCACGGTCGTGGTGGCGGCGCGCTCGACGCCCTTGATCAGCTGCTCGTTGTTGCGCCGCACGACGTCCATGGCCAGATAGCCCTGTGCGCAGACGGCCAGTTGCGTCAGCAGGTCCTGGTGCTTCTGCCGTACGGGGAAGAGCACGTCGGCCCGCAGCGCGTCGGCCTGCGCCGGGTCGGTGCCCTCGGCGGCGGTCACCCGCTGCTCGACCGCCTCGTCCAGCGCCGCGGTCAGTACCGCGTACTCCTGGAGCTTGCCCATGGTGTCCCAGAGTCGGGCCCGCTCGGTGTGCAGGGCGGCGTTGTCGCGCCGCAGCTCGTCCTGCCCGCCGCGCAGCGAACCCACGATCCGGTTCAACGTCCCCTGCGAGGAGGCGTACTTGGCGAGGTGGTCCCGGAACCGGTTGCCGCCGGGCAGCTTGCCGAGCAGTCGCCGGGCGCCCCGCCCCGGAGTGTCCCGGGGGTCCAGGTCCTCGACGGTGCGCCGGAGCTCGACCAGCGACGAACCCACCCGCGACTGGGCGTCCTCGCCCTCGCTCGTCAGCGACCGCACGGTCCGCTCCAGCATCCGGTTCGACTGCTGGGCCGCGCCCCGGATCTCCCCGCCGCCCAGTGCGGCGATCTCGCCGATCCGGGTGGCGAACTCCGGGGAGCGGGCGTCGAGCCCGGCGAGCGAGTCCACGTACGCGGCGGCCCGCCGCGCCATCTCCTCCCGTACCGCCGCGTCCACCGGAAGCAGCCCGGCGGCCTGCTCGGCCCGCACCGGCGCCACGGCCTCCGGCGGCGTCAGTACCAGTGGTGTTTCCTGCGAAGTGGTCATGAAGATCCCCCCTGTGCGCGCCGCGCCAGCGCGTGCAGCACCGCGGAGGTGGGCACGGGTGCCTGGCGGACACCGGTCAGCGTCCTGTTCAGATACGAGGCGTACGGCGCGGTGGCCGCCGTGAAGTCACCCGGAGCGCCCTGCGGCCGGAACCCGTGCCGCACCGCGAGGGCCCGCAGCCGGGCGTCCTTCACCAGCAGCTCCCCGAGCTCCCGGCCGGGTCCGGTGACCGGGACCACCGTGTGGTCACTGCTCACGGTCGTGTCCGGGTAGAGCACCACCAGGTCTCCCGCCGCCTGCTTCTGCATCAGCAGCGAGGCCACCTGCGACTCGTACACCAGCACCAGCGGATTGCCCACCCCGCTGACGAAGTCCCGGAACGGCGCGTCACTGCTGGTCTGCTGCGCGCCCTGTACGGCGACGAGCTTGCGCAGCAGCGGTGCGGTGCGCCCCACCGCCGCGTCCCCGTCCGCGACCCGCCCGCCGTCGGCGACGTACGAGGCGGCGGCCAGATACAGCGCGCCGGAGCTGGAGGACCCGGGGTCGGTGGTCGAGACGAAGACCGCCCCGCCCAACTCGCCGTGCTTCTCGGCCCCCTTGAGCTGCTGCCAGGTGCGGTCCGCCCCGGCCGCGGCGAGGAACTCCTTCATCCGCAGCGTCCCGGAGTGTGTGCCGCGCAGCGTCACGAGACCGGCGTCGGCGAGCACCCGTGCCGCGTTGCTGTGCGCGACGACGACCAGCGGCGAGTAGAACGGCCGCAGCGGACCGCCTGCACCGCCGGTCTTCTTCCGCAGCTCGTCGGCCGGGGCCCTGCTCGAAGGGAAGACGAAGTCGTATCCCTTCAGGGGTAGTTGCTCCATGGCCCAGGACCCGGACGTCTCCGCCCGTACGGTGTATCCCTTGGCAGCAAGGGCCTTCACCACCTCCGGATCGGCGAAGAACTCGGCCTTCTCCGATCCGATCACTCCTCGCACGGTCTTCGTTGCCGTGCCTGTGCCCTGTTCTTCACGGCCCGCCACGACGGCAACTGCCACACCGCCGATCAGCAGCACCGCCAGGACGATTCCCAGGATGCGTCTCACAGGTGCAGAGTGCTCCCGGAAACCCACGTTCCGGGCGGAGTTGGATGAACGCGGGGTGTACGTCCCATCCCGGTACGCAACCGGAACTCAAGCCGCCGGTACGGCAGTTGGTGGCACCCGGTCCACGGGCCTCCGCGGCCGTGGACCGGGGCCGATCAGAGGCCGGCCGGGGCGACCGGGCCGGCGGATGCCGCCGCGGTGTGCGCGTCCATGCGCTCGGCGGCGAGGATCGCGGCGGCGGTGTCCGCGCGCGAGGCGGCGACCACCAGGGCGCGGCCCGCGAGGGTGTGCGCGCGGCGGTGCAGGGTGGCGGGGGCCTCGCGGCGGTGTCCGGCGTGCCGGGCGGGCGGGGCGCCGCGCAGCCGTGCGACCTGTACGGCGATGCGGTCGGCGGCCACGGCGAGCCCGAGCTCGTCGGTGACCGCGAGCAGTGCGGACAGGTGTCCGGCGAGCTGGATGTCCAGCTCCTCCTCGCGCGAGCGGTGCGGGAAGCGGGGGTCGGCGTCGGAGTCGGCCATGGTGTGGACCGACTTGTTGCGGATCGGTTCGTACATGACGGGATGGCCTCCTGCGTCGAGCGTCAGGAGACCATCCTAGCTTAGATCCAGTCTAAAGTTGACCGGAGTAGAGCGAGCGTGGTGTCAGTGTTGTCCGTAGCCGTCGAGGAAGTTGCCGATCCTCGTCACCGCGTCCGCCAGGTCCTCCGTGTTCGGCAGCGTCACGATGCGGAAGTGGTCCGGCTCCGGCCAGTTGAAGCCCGTACCGTGCACCACCATGATCTTCTCGGCCCGCAGCAGGTCGAGGACCATCTGCCGGTCGTCCTTGATCTTGTAGACGTTCGGGTCGAGCCGCGGGAAGAGGTACAGGGCGCCCTTCGGCTTCACGCACGTCACGCCGGGGATCTGCGTCAGCAGGTCGTACGCCGTGTTCCGCTGCTCCAGGATCCGCCCGCCCGGCAGCACCAGGTCCTCGATGGACTGCCGGCCGCCGAGTGCGGTGGCCACCGCGTGCTGCGACGGCATGTTGGCGCACAGCCGCATGTTGGCGAGGATCGTCAGCCCTTCGATGTACGACGAGGCGTGGGCCTTCGGGCCGCACACCGCCATCCAGCCGCTCCGGAAACCCGCCACCCGGTAGTTCTTGGAGAGCCCGTTGAAGGTGAGGACCATCAGGTCGGGGGCGATCGCGGCGGTCGGGGTGTGCGTGGCGCCGTCGTACAGGATCCGGTCGTAGATCTCGTCCGAGCACACGATGAGGTTGTGCCGGCGGGCGATCTCGGTCAGCCCTCGCAGCATCTCGTCGTCGTACACCGCACCCGTCGGATTGTTCGGGTTGATGATGACGATCGCCTTGGTGCGGTCGGTGATCTTCCGCTCGATGTCCGCGAGGTCGGGCATCCAGTCGGCCTGCTCGTCGCACCGGTAGTGCACGGCGGTGCCGCCCGCGAGCGAGACGGACGCGGTCCACAGCGGATAGTCGGGCGCCGGGACGAGCACCTCGTCGCCGTCGTCGAGCAGTGCCTGCATCGACATCTGGATCAGCTCGGAGACGCCGTTGCCAAGGTAAACGTCCTCGACGTCGAGGTCGATCCCCTTGGTCTGGTAGTGCTGCATCACCGCCCGCCGCGCGGACAGCAGCCCCTTCGCGTCCCCGTACCCGTGCGCACTGCCGAGGTTGCGGAGCATGTCCTCCAGGATCTCGGGCGGGCACTCGAACCCGAAGGCCGCCGGGTTCCCGGTGTTCAGCTTGAGAATGCGGTGTCCGGCCGCCTCAAGACGCATCGCCTCCTCAAGCACCGGTCCCCGGATTTCGTAACAGACGTTGGCGAGTTTCGTTGACTGGATCACCTGCATGACGGCGAGCTTACGGCCGGGTAAAGCATGCTGCGCGTGATTATGCCCCGGCCGCCCGCGGGAGTGCGCAGCCGCGGCCCGCCGTGTCTTCCATCGCAAAGCGCGCACCCGTCACGGCCCGCCCAAACGCAAGGCGGGCCCGCCCGGGGGTTAAGAAACCGCCGGACGGGCCCTCTCCTGGTGTCCTACGTCACTTGCCGCGCCTGCCGGTGCCGCGCACCGCCCGCCCCGCCAGCACGTCCGTCCGCCGGCCGTCCCGCATCACGAACTTCCCGTCGACGAGTACGTGCGGAATGCCCACCGGCAGCGTGCGCGGGGCCTCGAAGGTGGAGCCCGCCGCGACCGTCTCCGGGTCGAAGAGCACCAGGTCCGCCCGGTAGCCCTCGCGGACCAGGCCCCGGTCGGCGAGCCGGAGCCGGGCGGCCGGGCGGGAGGTCAGGTGGGCGACGGTCTCCTCCATGGACAGGACGCCCAACTCCCGTGCGTACCGGCCGAGATACTGCGGGAAGGTGCCGTACGCGCGCGGGTGCGGCTTGTACCCCTGGAGGATGCCGTCGCTGCCGCCGGTGTGCACGCGGTGGCGCATGATGGCCCGTACGTTCTCCTCGTGGCCGACGTGCTGGAGGATCGTCGAGCCGAGGCGGTCGTTGACGAGGAGCCGCCGGGCGGTCGTCCAGGGGGCCTCGCCGCGCGCGGCGGCGGAGGCGGCGATGGTCTTGCCGACGCAGCCCGCGAGACCGGGGTCGGAGACTCCCGAGACCTCGATGGTGTCCCACTCGATCGGCACGCCGTGGCAGCCGTCCGCGCCGATCACCTCCATGTGGTGGCGGATCTTCTCGGCCGTCGTGTCGTCCTGGAGGCGGGCCATGATCGAGTCCGGGCCGCCCTCGCTCGCCCAGCTCGGCAGCATCGCGACGAGCGTCGTGCAGCCGGGGGTGTAGGGGTACGTATCGAGGCTGATGTCCGCGCCGTCGGCGAGCGCCGCGTCGAGCAGGGCGATCAGGTCGGGGGCCTTCCCCTTGTTCACGCCGAAGTTCATGGTGGCGTGCGCGAGGTGCAGCGCGCACCCGGCGGTGCGGGTGAGGTCCACCATCTCCTCGTACGCTTCGAGCGCCCCCGCGCCGTACGAGCGGTGGTGCGGGCAGTAGTAGCCGTCGTACGAGGCGACCACCCGGCACAGCTCGGTCAGCTCGGCGTCGTCGGCGTACATGCCGGGCGTGTACGTCAGCCCGGACGACATGCCGACGGCGCCCTGCTCCATCCCCTCCGCCACCAACTGCCGCATGCGGTCGAGCTGTTGGGGGGTGGCGGGCCGGTCGTCCCAGCCGACGGCGTGCATCCGCACCGTGCCCTGCGGGATCAGGTACGCGGCGTTGACCGCGATGCCCTGCCCGCCGAAGTTGCGGTCGAGCCGGTCCAGGTACTCGCCGACCGTGCGCCAGTCGAAGTCGATGTCCGAGCCGTCGCCGTTCCACCCGGTGATCGCCGTGCGGACCGCGGCCAGGGTGCGGTCGTCGACGGGTGCGTACGAAAGCCCGTCCTGGCCGAGCACTTCGAGGGTGACGCCCTGTGCGGCCTTCGCCGAGTGGGCCGGGTCGCGGAGCAGGGCGAGGTCGGAGTGGGCGTGCATGTCGATGAAGCCGGGGGAGAGGGCGAGCCCGTCGGCGTCCAGCACCTCGGCGGCGGTGAGGCGTGCGTCCGTCGAGATGGTGGTGATGCGGCCGTCGGTGACGCCGACGTCGGCGCGGTAGGAGTCGCCGCCCGAGCCGTCGACGACCAGGGCGCCGCGTATCGCGAGATCCATGGAGGGGGCCGGCCCTTCTAGAAGAACGTACGGACGAAGTCGACAGCGGTGCCGTCGGCGTCGACGACGGGGATCAGCTGCCACTTGTCGAAGATGGTGCAGGGGTGGGAGAGGCCGAGACCGACCCAGTCGCCGACCTCAAGGCCCGCGCCGTCCTCCGTCGCGGCGTCCGTCGCCCCGGTCGTCAGCCAGCCGTGCTGGTCGGACAGGCCGGTGAGGGTGATGCCGGTCGCCGGGCGGACCTTGCCGTCGCGCGCGGAGCGGACGACCTGCGCCTCGGGCAGGTGGAGGTCGTACGCGGCGTCGCGCTTGCCCGCGTTGATGAACGCCTGCGTGGGCGTCGGCCGGGACACCACCTGCGCCCAGAGCCGGAACGCGGGCTGCAACTCCCCTTCCTCCGGCACCCGGTTGAAGGGGGTCAGCTCCTTGTAGTGACCGTCGTCGTGCGAGACGTACGCCCCGGAGCGCAGCAGCTTCAGCACGGGAAGCGACAGCTTCGGGACCTCGGCGAAGACGTCGGCGACCGCGTCGAACCAGGCGCTGCCGCCCGCGCTGAGCACGATCTCGTCGATGCCGGCCTCCAGGAAGTACCCGGCCCGGTCGAACTCGACCGCCAGCGAGACGAGTTGCCGCAGCCAGGACCGCACCCGCTCGCCGTCGGCCTGCGGCACCTCGCCCTCGTACCCGGCGACACCGACCAGCCGCAGCGTGTCGGCCACGGCCACCGCGTCGGCGACCCGCGCGCAGTCGGCCGGGGTGCGCGCCCCGGTGCGCGCGCCGTCGCCCGCACCCAGCTCCACGACCACGTCGAGCGGACGCGAGGCGCCCGCCGTGCGCAGTGCCTCGTCCATCAGCTCGACGCCGCGCACCGAGTCGACGTAACAGACGAAGCGGAAGTCGGGGTCGGCGTCCAGCTCGCCCGCGATCCAGCGGAGCGCGGCGGCGTCGACGACCTCGTTGGCGAGGAAGATCCGGCGGATCCCGTACGCCCGGTAGACGCGCGCCTGGTGCGGGACGGCGGCGGTGATGCCCCAGGCGCCGCGCTCCAGCTGGCGGGCGAAGAGCTGCGGGGCCATGGAGGTCTTGCCGTGCGGGGCGAAGGCGAGGCCGTGCCGCTCGGCGTACGTCTCCAGGAGGGAGAGGTTGTGGTCGAGGGACTCGGCGGAGAGCGCGAGCAGCGGGGTGGTGAAGCCGCCGTCGAAGAGGGAGCGGCGCTCGGCCGCGAGCTCGCCGACGGTGAGGCCCGCGGCCTCGGCGTCCGGCGGGAGGGCCTTGAAGCGGTGGGTGACCAGCTCTTGCGCGAGCTGCTGCACGACCGGTGCGGCCTGCCTGGATGTGTCCTGCTCGGCTCCCATGGCGGGCTCCTCCCTCCGGGTCGTTGCAAATATTGCAACGCCCATTGCGTATATCGCTCCCCGATGTCTAACATCCGAGCCGTGTCCGCACAACAGTCAGGTACAGGTACCCACCCCGCCGACGACATCGGCCTCGACGTCAGCTCCGACGTCGCCGTCGACGTCGTCTGCCTCGGTGAGTCCATGGTCACCTTCCTCCCCTCCCGCCCGGGACGTCTCGCCGACGTGCCGTCCTTCGGCCGCACCATCGGCGGCGCCGAGTCCAACGTGGCCTGCGCGCTCGCCCTGGGCGGGCACCGGACGAAGTGGGTCAGCCGGGTCGGCGAGGACGGCTTCGGCACACATCTGCTGGACGCGATCGGCGCGTACGGCGTCGACGTGTCGGACGTGACCCGCGACCCGCACCGCCGTACCGGCATCTACTTCCGCACCGCCGACGACCGCGACGACGCCACCCACGAGGTCGCCTACTACCGGGCGGACTCGGCGGCCTCCGCGATGTCCCCGGACACCGTGGAGCGCGAGGCGCTGTTCGGTGCGCGGGTGCTGCACCTGTCCGGCATCACCCCCGCCCTGTCGGCGGACTGCCTGGCCCTGATGCGCAGCCTCTGCGCCCCCGCCGAGGGCCGCCCCCTCCTCTCCTTCGACGTCAACTACCGCCCCGGCCTGTGGAGTTCGGCGGGCGAGGGTGCCCGCGTACTGCTCGAACTGGCCCGTGGCGCGGACCTCGTCTTCGTGGGCGAGGGCGAGGCGGAGGCGGCCTGGGGCGTACGGGGCGGAGCGCGGGCGGTCCGCGCGGCGCTGCCCGGGCCGGCCGTCCTGGTCGTCAAGCAGGGTGCGGCGGGCGCCACCGTCTTCGCCGACGGCACGGTCCACCACGTCCCCGCCCCCCGCGTCGACGTCGTCGCCCCCGTCGGAGCGGGCGACGCCTTCGCCGCGGGGTTCCTCTCCGCGACACTGCGCGGACTCGGCGTACCGCTGCGGCTGCGGCACGGGCACCTCGCCGCAGCCGCCGCGCTCACCGTGCCCGGCGACGTGGCCGCGGTGCCCGCCAGGGAGCACGCCGACGCGCTGGCCGCACTCGACGCGGACGCCTGGGGGAGACTTCGTCTGGGCCCCGGGTGGACCGAGACAGGGCCGCACCAGGAGGTACGTACCGCGTGAACGAGCGAAGCGAGCGAACAGTCAAGAGGGGCGTCCCGGGCGAAGGCCGGGCCGAGCGCGGCGAGGCACGAGCATGAGCCAGACAGTGGACCGGGCACTCAGCATTCTTCCCCTGCTCGCGCAGGGGCCCGCCGACCTCGGGCAGGTCGCGACGCGGCTCGGCGTGCACAAGTCGACCGCCCTGCGCCTGCTGCGCACCCTGCACGAGCACGGCCTCGTGCACCGCCAGCAGGACCAGCGCTACCGGCTCGGCGCCCGCCTCTTCGCCCTCGCCCAGGAGGCCGTCGAGAACCTCGACGTGCGCGACATCGCCCACCCCTACCTCAAGGAACTCAATGCCGAGTGCGGACACACCGTCCACCTCGCGGTCCGTGAGGAGGGCGAGGTCCTCTACATCGACAAGGTGGAGAGCCGCTACCCGGTGCGGATGTACTCGCGCATCGGCAAGCCCGTCGCGATCACCGTCGCGGCGGTCGCGAAGCTCCTCCTCGCCGACCTCCCCGAGGACGAGCGGCGCACGATCGCCGAAAAGCTCGAATACCCCCAGTACACGTCCCGCTCCACGCCCCACTCCACCGCATTCCTCAAGGAGTTGACGCTCGTACGGGAGCAGGGCTGGGCCACCGACCTCGGCGGCCACGAGGAGTCCATCAACTGCGTCGGCGCACCGATCAGGGGCGCGGACGGCAAGGTCGTCGCCGCGATGTCGGTCTCCGCACCGAACGTCGTCGTCACGCGGGAGGAACTCCTCACCCTCCTCCCGCTGGTGCGCCGCACGGCGGAGGCGATCAGCCGCGAGTACTCCGGCACCGGGACCCTCCCCGACACCACCACACCCAGTACCCCGAACACCTCTCACACAAAGGCAAGTTCATGACCGACAAGCTCCAGAAGACCGCGATCACCCCGTCCACGCACACCGCCCCGCCCGCGAAGTTCTCGCACGGCGTGCGCAAGGGCGGCCTGCTCCAGGTCGCCGGTCAGGTCGGCTTCCTCCCGGCCGTCGAGGGCCAGGCCCCGACCCCGGCGGGCCCGACTCTGCGCGAGCAGACCCTCCAGACCTTCGCCAACGTCAAGGCGATCCTCGAAGAGGGCGGCGCGACCTGGGAAGACGTCATGATGATGCGCGTCTACCTCACCGACGTGGACCACTTCGCCGAGATGAACGCGATCTACAACGAGTACTTCGCCGACCTCAAGGAAGCCCCGTCGGCCCGCACCACCGTGTACGTCGGCCTGCCTGCCGGTCTCCTCATCGAGATCGACGCCCTCGCGGTCCTGGGCTGAATCCCCCTCGGGCCGACCCCCTTCCGCCCTCCGGCTGAAGCCCGCCCCGGCGCTGAAGGCCCCCTCCGGCCGTAGCCCCCTCTGAGCTCACGGCACGGCGCGCTCCCCACCCCCCCGTACAGGGGAGCCGCCGTGCCGTGATCCCCCCTGCGCCAAATCCCCAGCAAGAAGTCTTTGCGCGCCCAAGTGAGCCCGGAAACAACGGAGTTCTCCCATGCTGCTCGCCGCCCCCGCACCCCCCGTGACACCGCACACGGGTGGTCTCCTCGCCCTCGTCGGCGGAACGCCAGGACTCCTCACCGTCGCCGTCCTCGGCATCGCCCTGCTCCTCTTCCTGATCATCAAGGTCAGGCTCCAGCCCTTCGTGGCACTCCTGGCGGTCTCCATAGCCGTCGGCCTCGCCGCCGGGCTCTCGGTCACCGAACTCTTCGGCACCGTCCAGAAGTCGGCCCTCCCCTCGGTCATCGAGACCGGCATGGGCGGCATCCTCGGCCACGTCGCGATCATCATCGGCCTGGGCACGATGCTCGGCGCGATACTCGAAGTCAGCGGCGGCGCCCAGGTGCTGGCCTCCCGCCTGCTGGGCCTCTTCGGCGAGAAGCGCGCCCCGCTCGCGATGGGCCTCACCGGCCTGATCTTCGGCGTCCCGGTCTTCTTCGACGTCGGCATCTTCGTCCTCGCCCCGATCGTCTACGCGGCGGCCAAGCGCAGCGGCAAGTCCGTCCTGCTGTACGCGATGCCGCTCCTCGCGGGCCTCTCCATGACCCACGCGTTCCTGCCCCCGCACCCGGGCCCGGTCGCCGCCGCAGGCCTGTTCAAGGTCTCCCTCGGCTGGGTGATCCTGATGGGCATCGTCGTGGGCATCCCGGCCGTGCTGGCCGCCTGGGGCTACGCCGCCTGGATCGGCAAGCGCCTCTTCGTACCCGTACCGCAGGACATGGTGGAAGCGGCGGAGGAGGCGAAGGCCGCGGTCGCCGCGGAGCAGCAGGCGGCGGGCGTGCAGCCGCGCGAGGACCCGGTGTCGCTGGCCACCGTGCTCGCCATCATCGGCACCCCGCTCCTCCTCATCCTGGGCGCCACGTTCTCCTCGATCGCGCTCGCGGAATCCACCCTCCGCTCGGTCATCGAGTTCTTCGGCAACCCCTTCGTCGCGCTGACCATCGCCCTGTTCCTCGCGTACTACCTGCTGGGCATCCGCCGCGGCTGGTCCCGCAAGTCCCTGGAGACGGTCTCGACCGCTTCTCTCAAGCCGGTCGGCAACATCCTCCTGGTGGTGGGCGCGGGCGGCATCTTCGGCGCGGTCCTCAAGGGCAGCGGCATCGCGGGCGCCCTCGCCGAGACCTTCGACAACGTCGGCCTGCCGATCATCGTGCTCGCCTGGCTGATCTCCGTCGTCCTGCGGGTGGCCCAGGGTTCGGCGACGGTCGCGATCGTCACCACGGCGGGCATCGTGGTCCCGATGATCGAGGGCCAGGACCTCTCGCAGGCCCACCTCGCCCTGATCATCATGGCGATCTCGGCCGGCTCGATCTTCGCCTCGCACGTCAACGACGGTGGCTTCTGGATGGTCGCCAAGTACTTCGGCATCTCGGAGCGCGACACCCTGAAGTCCTGGACGGTCCTGGAAACGGTCCTGTCGGTCGCGGGCTTCGCGGTGGCGGCGCTGCTGAGCCTGGTGATCTAGGGACGGTTCTCGTACGGGGTCCGGCCCCGGGCCCCGTACGAGCCCCGAACGCCCCCGGCCATACTGGGACTCCGGCGGAGCGACAGCAGGAACAGAGGGGCTGAGGGCGATGGACCAGTACGGACAAGGGCAACAAGGACCCGTCCCCCCGACCGCACCCGGCGCACCCGGTCCCCACGGCGCCTTCGGCCCACCGCAGCCGGGCTACCAGCCCCCGCCCCAGCCCGGTGGCCACCAGCCCCCGCCCCAGCCGGGCGGCCACCAGCCCCCGCCGCACCAGGCCTACCACCAGCCCACCCCGCCCCCGCAGGGCTACCAGCCCACCCCGCCCCCGCAGGGCTACCAGCCCGCCCCGCCCCACCTCCTCCATGCCCCGGCCCCCGGCCCCGAATTCATCGCCGCCGACGCGCACTTCGGGGTGGTCATCGATGCCGCCGGGGTCGCCTTCGACGCGGACGGGCAGCTCGCCGAGTTCCCCTGGCACGAGCTGGGCACGGTCCAGTACCGGCCGAGCCCGGTCGGTCAGCGGCTGATGGTCGCCGCCGTCCTGCCCGACGGCCGCTTCTTCGAGTGCGTGGTCAACGCCCGCAAGGCCGCGGTGCTCCAGCAGTGGCTGGCGCAGATCGCGTACGTCACCAGCCACTACCTCGCCACCCGCGGCGGCTTTCCCGGCTGAGCACCCGTCACACCCGCTCGTAACGCTGCGATACGGAGACGATCCGGCCCGCCCCCTTGCGCCGCCCGCGCCGCCCCCGCTTTGGTGATCCGGATCATCAGGGGGACGAGCAGGAAGCAGGGAAACACCATGTCGGACAGCGTGCAGGGCAGCGAAAGCGGCAAGGGCGGGGTGCCACCGGAGGTGGCCGACTCACCATCCCCCCGCAAATCGAGTTGGAAGTACATCGGCCCCGGCATCGTCGTCGCCGCCACCGGTGTCGGCGCCGGTGACCTGGTCGCGACGCTGATCGCGGGCAGCAAGTTCGGGTACACCCTCATGTGGGCCGCGGTCATCGGCTGCATCGTGAAGATCGCGCTCGCGGAGGCCACCGGCCGCTGGCACCTGTCCACCGGAAAGACGCTGTTCGAAGGCTGGCGCAGCCTCGGCCAGTGGACCACCTGGTACTTCGCGGTGTACGTCGTGATCTGGGGCTTCATCTACGGGGCCACGGCCATGTCCTCGTCCGCGCTGCCCATCGTGGCGCTGTTCCCGGACGGGCCCAGCCTGAAGTTCTGGGCGATCTGCTGCGGGCTGGTCGGCCTGGCCTTCGTCTGGTTCAACCGGTACGCCGTCTTCGAGAAGGTCATGACCGTACTGGTCGGGATCATGTTCGTGGTGGTCGTGTACGTGGCGATCCTGGTCGGCCCGTCCGTCGCCAAGTCCTTCGCGGGCCTCGCCCCGGTCCTCCCGGACGGCTCGCTGCTCTACACCCTCGGCCTGATCGGCGGCGTCGGGGGCACCATCACCATGGCCGCGTACGGCTACTGGGTGAACGCCAAGGGCATGACCAACTCGTCCTGGATGAAGGTGATGCGCCTCGACAACAGGGTCGCGTACATCACCACCGGCATCTTCGTCGTCGCCATGCTGGTCGTCGGCGCGGAGCTGCTGCACTCCTCCCACCTGGCGCTCACCAAGGGCGACCGGGGGCTCATCGACCTCGGCAAGATCCTGTCGGACCGCTTCGGTGCGACCACCTCGAAGCTGTTCCTGATCGGCTTCTTCGCCACGTCGTTCTCGTCCCTGATCGGGGTGTGGCACGGGGTGAGCCTGATGTTCGCGGACTTCGTGGAGCGCTTCCGCCGCGACCGCGAGGGCGCACCGGTCGAGCTGGGCTCGGCGGCGGAGGTCGCGGAGGGCAAGCGTGAGAAGTCGAAGTACTTCCGCTGGTACCTGCTGTGGCTGACGTTCCCGCCGATGGTGCTGCTGTGGCTGGACCAGCCGTTCGGCCTGGTCGTGGTCTACGGGGTGCTCGGCGCGTTCTTCATGCCGTTCCTCGCACTGACCCTGCTGTGGCTGCTCAACTCCTCGCGCACGCCCGGCGAGTGGCGCAACGGCATCCTCAGCAATGTGCTGCTGGCGGCGAGCGGGCTGCTGTTCCTGGTGCTGTGCGTGCAGCAGGTCATCGACGTGTTCGAGAAGTAGGGGCGGTACGGAGGCGGGGGCTCGCCCCCGCCTCCGTACCGTACGACCGCCTTACGGCATCGCCCGCACGTGCGCCCCGACCGACTTCGACCACTCGTGTCCGTCGGTCGCGTCCCAGTTGGTGGACCAGGCCATCGCTCCGCGCAGCCCGGGGTACTTCTTGGCGGGCTTGAACTTTCCGCAGCCGGTGCCCTTGGTGAGGCAGTCCAGGGCGTTGTTCACGACGGCGGGTTCGACGTAACCGGCTTCCTTGTTGCGCTTGTTGGAAGGGAGGCCGAGGCCCACCTGGGACGGGTCGAGGCCGCTCTCCAGCTGGATGCAGGCGAGGGCGGTGAGGAAGTCGACGGTGCCCTGCTGGTAGGTCTCGCCGTCGCAGCCCTTCATCGAGCCGGAGTTGTAGAACTGGGTGTTGACGACGGTCAGGAAGTCCTTGATGTTGAGCGCGGTCCTGAAGTAGTCGCTGTCCTTGGACTGCATGTCCACGGTCTGCGGCGCCATGGTGACGACGAGCTTCGGACCCACCTTCTGATGGAGGGACTTGAGGGCACGCGTCATGTACTCGGCGCTGAGCCCGTTCTCCAGGTCGATGTCGACGCCGTCGAATCCGTACTCGGTCATCACCTTGTGGACGGAGTCCGCGAACCGCTTCGCGGAGTCACCGTCGTCGACCTCGACCTTGCCGTTCTCGCCGCCGATCGAGATGATCACCGACTTGCCCGCCTTGCGCTTGGCGGCGACGTCCGCCTTGAACTCCGCGACGGTGTACCCGCCGAGGGCCTTCGAGTCGAGGGTGAACCCGACCTCGCCCTTCTCGCCCACCAGGTCGGCGAAGGAGACGGCGACGATGTCGTACGCGTCGGGGACGTCCCGCAGCTTCTCGACCTTGGCGCCGTTGGTGAAGTTCTGCCAGTAGCCGGTGAGGGCGTGGGCGGGCACCTGGGGCGCTCCGGCCGCCTTGCGTGCGGCGCCCTTCTCGGCCGGGCCCGCCCCGCCGTCGTCGTCCGGGGACGCGCACGCCCCGAGGGCCCCGGTGATCAGGACGGCGGCCGCCGTGCCGATCGCGAGCCGGCGGCGGGTGCGGGGGGTGCTGAGCACGTGCGGTCTCCAGTCGGAAGATGCAGCCGAAAAGGGGTGATAAAAGGAGTGAACCGACCAAAGTGGTTCAGACCAATCCAGATGTCAAGTGGGCATGGTTGGGCGGATCACGGAAGCCCATTGTCGGCCGCTTCAGGCCCCGACGTCGAAGAATGGCCCGAAACCCTCTCCCGCCGGTCCCCAACCGGAACGCATGATCACAAGCGGTAGTGCCACAGTGACATGCGGTCGCCGTGATCCAAGCCGGGCAAGCGGAGCGAAACCACCACTCCACGAAGATCAATCTCACTGCGATTCGGGTGAGTTGAGAGGCGTACGGGATCTCTGGAAGCTGTTCTCTACCACGAATGACGTGGCTAAAGTGCTGATGCACCACGTGTGAGCGGGAACGGGCGGGCGACGGGGAGCGGGGACATCGACGTGCCGACAGCGATAGCCGTGACCAGCGCCGACCTGGTGCTGCCGCCGACCGACCAGCAGACCCCGACCGCGACGCTCCTCCAGGGCCCCGACACCCAGTCCCTGGACGAGGCGCTCGCCGAAATGAACGTCACGCTCGAACGGCACGGATACGTCGTCGCCCTCTACCCCGCGTCGATCCCCGCCGCCCACGAGCGCCGCCTGCACACGGTCCGCTCGGTCCTCGAAACCGACCGCATCGCCCTCCTCAAGCTCGACCTGCCCCCGCTGGGCATCGCGGTCCTCGCCCGCCAGTTGCGCCAGCTCTCCGTCTGCGACTTCAGCGCGGGCGTCCTCGCCTCCGCGGCCCGCCTGCTCTCCCACTACGTGTACGCGGGCGCGCTGCTCAGCTCCGTCACCAAGCTCGACCGCATCCCGGTCAGCCTGAAGTCGCACGCGAAGTCGTGGCTGCCGGGCACGCAGTTCGCCGTCACGGCCAACCCGGAACCGCAGCTGATCAAGGTCAGCGGCAAGGCCGGTGGCAGGAGCGGCGGCGGTGCCGGAGGCAAGGGTGCCGGCGGCAGGAGCGGCGGCGGTGGCGGTGGCAAGGGTTCCGGAGGTGGGAGCGGTGGCGGAGGCAAGGGTGCCGGCGAGGAGGCCCTCACCGGACCGGAATTCTCCACCCAACTGGCAGTCGCGCACGGCCAATTGTCCTCCCCCTGGGTCACGGAGGTCCTGGCCCCCGGCTGGCAGGTCCAGGGCATCCAGGAGGTCGAACTCCCGGCCGCCTCTCCCGCTTGGTGGGGAACTCCCAAGCTGGTCGAGTTCGCCGCCTTCCTGCCCGACATCTCGGTCCTCTACCAACTGGTCTCCTCGGTACGGCGCGAGCAGTGCCACTGGTGCGGAATCCAGCTGATAGGAGACCGCTGCGGCTTCTGCTCCGCCCCGGTGGCCCCGGCCGAGAACCCACTGCACGCGGCCGGCGCCCTGAACCGCGGCTCGACGTAACGCCGTGCCGCTGCCGCCCGCGCACCACCACGCTCACCGTCCGTCGACCGCCCGCCCGCCCCGGGTCCCACGTTCCTGATCGAGGTAGCTCGCCCCATGAACTCACGTCAGCGCCGCGGCATCATCCTGCTGCTCCTGTCGGTCCTGTGCGCCATCGGCGCGTTCGTCGGCGTGCTCTCGGTGATCCGCGACGTGAACTCGAAGGTCGGCCCCGAAGTGACGGCGTACCGGCTGAAGGGGGACGTGGCCCCGTACAAGGCGCTCAACGACGCACAGTTCGAGAAGATCGAGATGCCGAAGCGCTGGCTCTCGGAGAACGCGATCACGGACATCTCCGAAATCCGCGGCAAGATCGCCGTGACCCAGCTCAAGGGCGGCTCGCTCCTCCAGACCGACATGCTCGTGAAGAAGCCCGAACTGGCGGCGGGGGAGCAGGAGATCGCCATCATGATCGATGCGGCGACGGGGGTGGCGGGGAAGATCAATCCGGGGGCGCGGGTGAACATCTACGCGACCTTCGAGGGCAAGGAGAAGACCGAGGCGGACCAGTCCCGGGTGATCGTGGCAGGGGCGCGGGTGCTCGACGTCGGAAAGATCACCGCTCTCGAACCCTCCAGGGAGGACCGCAACCGGGCCAACACGGACGCGGTTCCGATCACCTTCGCCCTCAGCACCCTCGACGCCCAGCGCGTCGCCTACGCCGAGTCGTTCGCCAAGCACGTCCGGCTGGCGAGGGTGGCCGACGGCAGCGACCCGAACGTCACTCCGCGGGACCGCACGTACACGCTCAACGGGGACAAGTAGTGATCCGGCGCCGTGCGGTCACCAAGGGCCGAACAGTCCGTGCGGTCACCAAGGGCCGAACACTCCGTGTGGTCACCAGGGGCCGAACGGTCCGTGCGGTCACCAGGGGCCGGACAGTCCGTGCGGTCACCAGGGGTCAAGCAGTAAGGATGGGAGCCCGATGACGACGCGTATCCTCCCGGCGGTGGGCGACCCGGACGCCGCCCGCGCCATCATCACCCTGCTCAGCCAGCTCCCGGACGCGGAACCGGCCTCGCCCGCCCCCGACTCGACCTCGCTGCTCGACACCCTCGCCAGGCTGGCGGGCGAGTCGCTGGACGAGCTGCCCGAGGTGGTGCTGGTCCACGAGCGGATCGGCCCCGTTCCGGCCCTGGAGCTGATCCGCGAGGTGGCACTCCGCTTCCCCGCCGTCGGCGTCGTCCTGATCTCCGCCGACACCAGCCCGCAGGTCTTCACCGCGGCGATGGACTCGGGCGCCCGCGGCATGATCGGACTGCCGCTCGGTTACGAGGAGCTGGCGGGCCGGGTGCACAACGCGGCCTCCTGGTCCGTGGGCGTACGACGCCACCTGGGCGCGGGCCCCGACGTCTTCTCCGGCCCCGGCGGCACCGTCGTCACCGTGACCGGCGCGAAGGGCGGCATGGGAGCGACCCTGACCTCCGTCCAACTCGCCCTGGCTGCAAGGGCGTCCGGCAGGTCGGTGGCCCTGGTCGACCTCGATCTCCAGTCCGGGGACATCGCCTCGTACCTCGACGTGCAGTTCCGGCGCTCGATCGTCGACCTCGCCGGGATCTCCGACATCTCGCCCCGCGTCCTCCAGGACGCCCTCTACACCCACGCCACCGGCATCGGCCTGCTCCTCGCCCCCGCCGAGGGCGAACGCGGCGAGGAGGTCACCGACCGGGTCGCCCGCCAGGTCGTCAGCGCCCTGCGCAACCGGTACGAGGTCGTGGTCGTCGACTGCGGGACCCAGATGAACAGCGCCAACGCCGCCGCCGTCGAGATGGCCGACCAGGCACTCCTGGTGGTTACCCCCGACGTGGTCGCGGTACGGGCCGCGAAGCGCATGGTCCGGCTCTGGGAACGGCTCCAGATCCGCAAGGCGGAAGAGACGACGACCGTCGTCAACCGGCACACCCGCAACAGCGAGATCCAGCCCCCCCTGGTCGAGCGGATCACCGGCACCAAGGTCGCCCGCAGCGCCGTCCCCTCCCACTACAAGGAACTCCAGCCGGCGGCCGACGCGGGCCGCCTCCAGGACCTGGACAGCCGCAGCACCGTCAAGCAGGCGCTCTGGGCGCTGGCGGGGGAGCTGGGCCTGGTGAAGACGGCGGAGACGGCGCAGGGCGGGCGCGGCAGACTGCGCAGCGACCGGGGCTCGGTCGGACTGCGGGGCCGCAAGGACCGTACGAAGAACGACCGGGGCGCGCTCACCGTCGAGCTGGCCGGGATGGCGCCGCTGATCCTCTTCGTCCTGGTGCTGCTCTGGCAGTGCGTGCTGTGGGGCTACACCTTCACGCAGGCGGGGAACGCGGCGGACGAGGGTGCCCGGGCGGCAGCGGCGGCGTTCGCGACGGACGGCGACGGACCGGGGGCGTGCAGGGAGGCCGCACTGAAGAACGTGTCGGCGAGCTGGCGGGCGGACGCGGACGTGCAGTGCGTCCGCGCCCCCGCGGGCGGGGTCGTGACCTCGACCGTGAAGCTCAAGACCCCGATGCTCTTCCCCGGCGCCGTCAACCTCCCGTGGACCGTCACCGGCAACGGCGGAGCGGCCAGCGAGGAGGCCCCGGAATGAGCACACCGGCAGTGCACACGACGCACCGGCCACGGCTGCGGGACGCCCTGCGCGCCAAGGGCCGCCGTGACCGCGGCTCCGCGATCCTCGAATTCACCGGCTTCCTGCCGATCCTGCTGATCGTCGCGGTCGCCGTCATCCAGCTCGGGCTCATCGGGTACGCGGGCTCGCAGGCCGGTACGGCGGCGAGAGCGGCGGCCAGGGCGGCATCCCTGGAGCCGGGCACCGGAGAGGCCGCAGGACTGGCCTCGATCAGTGGCTGGATGCGGGGCGGCGCCACCATCTCCGCACCGGACGGAGACTCCGTGGTCGGCACGGCCACCCTCCAGGTCCCCTCCCTGTTCCCCGGGTTCTTCGGCCCGGTGACCCGCACCGTCACCATGCCGCGCGACGAGCCCATGTAGGAGCAGCCCGCACCCCCGCCCCCCCCGCACACGTAACCAGAAACGGACCCACATGAGCCTGCGGCAACGTATCGCCGCCCCCGAGGAGCACGGCGGGGGGCGGGAGGACGGCCACCTGGTCGCCACCTACCGGGCGAAGCTGCTCGAAGAGATCGACCTCGCCGAGATGTCGTCCCTCGCGGCGGCCGAACGACGCGCCCGCCTGGAGCGCGTACTCGGCCACATCATCAGCCGCGAAGGTCCCGTCCTCTCCACCTCCGAGCGCTCCCAGCTCATCCGGCGCGTCGTCGACGAAGCCCTCGGCCTGGGCGTCCTGGAACCGCTCCTCGAAGACGCCTCCATCACCGAAATCATGGTGAACGGCCCCGACTCGATCTTCGTGGAACGGGCCGGCCGCGTGGAGCAGCTCCCGATGCGCTTCGCCTCCACCGAGCAGCTCATGCAGACCATCGAGCGCATCGTCTCCACCGTCAACCGCCGCGTCGACGAGTCCAACCCGATGGTCGACGCCCGCCTCCCCTCCGGCGAGCGGGTCAACGTCATCCTCCCGCCGCTCTCCCTCACCGGCCCCGTACTCACCATCCGGCGCTTCCCGAAGGCGTACCGGCTGGACGAGCTGATCGCGCTCGGCACCCTGGACCACCAGATGCTGATGCTGCTGTCCGCCTTCGTCAGGGCCCGCTTCAACGTGATCGTCTCCGGCGGCACGGGCTCCGGGAAGACCACCCTCCTCAACTCCCTCTCCGGCCTCATCCCGGAGCGCGAGCGCATCATCACCATCGAGGACGCCGCCGAGCTCCAGCTCCAGCAGGCCCACGTCATCCGCCTCGAAACCAGGCCCCCCAACGTCGAGGGCAAGGGCCAGATCACCATCCGCGACCTGGTCCGCAACTCGCTCCGCATGCGCCCCGACCGCATCATCGTCGGTGAGGTCCGAGGCGGCGAGACCCTCGACATGCTCCAGGCCATGTCCACCGGCCACGACGGCTCGCTCGCCACCGTCCACTCCAACAGCGCCGAGGACGCGCTGATGCGCCTGCAGACCCTCGGCTCGATGTCGGAGGTCGAGATCCCCTTCGAGGCGCTCAAGGACCAGATCAACAGCGCCGTCGACGTGCTCGTCCAACTGGACCGGCTGCCCGACGGCTCCCGCAAGATCAGCGAGATCGCCCTCCTCGTCTCGCACGGCCGCGAACAGTTCCAGATCGTGACCGTCTCCCGCTTCCTCGCCCAGCCGATGAGCCCCGACCGCCTCGTCCACGGCTACTTCGAGCACCTGCCGATGCCGCGCCGCACCGCGGAACGGCTCTACCTCGCGGGCGAACCCATCCCGCCCGCCTTCGGCGTGGTCAACGACCAGAACGCCCTCCATCTCCGAGAGGCCCAGTAGGTACGGCTATGGACAACCCCGCAACGCTGGCGACGGGCGCGACGCTGCTCTGCTGCGTCCTGGCCATCCTCGGCATCCACACCTACTCCTCGGGGCGCGCCCAGCGCGCCGCCCTGGAGGACCGCCTCGCCCTCACCACCGGCCACTCCACGGGGCGGCGCCGCAACTTCGCGGCCATCGACCGCAGGCTCCGCAGAACGGCCCTCGGCAAACGCCTCCAACTGCGCCTGTCCGCGACCGGACTCGACCTGACACCGGGCGAGTTCTTCGTGTACGTCCTGGGCGCCGCCGCCGCGCTCTGGCTGATCGCCAGCTCGGTGCTCGCCCCGTTCTTCGGCCCGGTCGCGGGCCTGGTCGCGCTCTGGGCGGCCAACACCTTCCTCAACTGGCAGCGCCAGAAGCGCATCGAGGCATTCATCAACCAGCTCCCCGACCTGTCCCGCATCCTCGCCAACGCGACGGCCGCGGGGCTGGCGCTGCGGACGGCACTGGGGATGGCGGCGGAGGAGCTGGAAGCCCCGGCCGGTGAGGAACTGGCAACGGTGGCAAGCCAATTGGCGGTGGGCCGGTCGATCGACGACGCACTCGGCGAACTCGCCGCACGGCTGCCCTCCCGCGAACTCGTCGTCCTGGTCACGACACTGGTGCTCTCCAACCGAGCGGGCGGCACCGTCGTCGGCTCGCTGCGCAACCTCACCGAGACGCTGGAGGAGCGCAAGGAGACCAGGCGCGAGGTCCGCACGATGCTGTCGGAGGTCAATGCCACCGCCTATACGATCCCGCTGCTGGGGCTGGGGGCGATGGTCATGCTGAACACCATGACGCCGGGGTCCCTCGCCAAGATGACCGGCCACCCCATCGGGCAGGCCGTCGTCGTCGTCGCCATCGTGCTCTACGCACTCGGCTTCATCGTGATGCGCCGCCTCGGCAAGATCGAAGTCTGAGGAGGCTGGCGGACCATGACCGAACTGCTGCTCGCACTGGCCCTGGCCCTGAGCGTCACCGGCATCATCTACGGGATCAAGATGTACCGGACGGAGGCGAAGGTGCCCGGCGACCTGGCCGTGGCCCTCGAAGTCGGTGCCTCCCGCGTCTCCGGCAAGGACTCCCTGATCGACCGTTTCGGCATCCGCTTCGCCCCGGCGGTACTCAGGGCGATGGGCCCCGTCAGGGTCGACAGGAAGCGCCGCAAGATCGACACGGCCGGCAACCCCGGCGGCCTCACCCTCGACCGCTACGCGGCCCGTCGCGCCTCGTACGGCGCCTTCGGCCTGGTCGCCGGATTCCTCCTCCTCATCAACGACATGACGCTCTTCGCGGTCTTCGCCCTGGCCTACGGATGGTTCGCCGCCGACGCCCTGATCTGGCAGGCGGTCCGCGCCCGCAAGGACGTTATCGAACGCACCATCCCCGACTTCCTCGACGTCCTCGCGGTCGTGGTGAGCGCGGGCCTCGGCTTCCGCCAGGCCCTCGACCGGGTCGCCGAGAAGTACGAGGGCCCCTGGGCCGACGAACTCCGCATCACCCTGCGCCAGATGGACATGGGCGTCAGCCGCCGCCAGGCCTTCGAAGAGCTCCGCAGGCGCAATGACTCGGAGCAGGTCTCCCAGTTCGTCACCGCTCTCCAGCAGGGCGAGGAACTGGGCTCACCGATCGCCGACACCCTCATCCAGATCGCCAACGACATGCGACGCACCGACGCCCAGAACTCCCGGCGCCGAGCGGCCAAAGCCATCCCCAAAACGACCGTCGTCACCCTCACCTTCATGATCCCGGCGACCTTGATCCTGATCGTCGCGAACATGTTCCTCGGGTCGGACGCCGACTTCGGCTCACTCTTCAACGGCTGACGACGATGCACCTCCCGAGCCTCCCAAGCTTCCCCGGTCTCCGCAGCAGAGCAGGAGTGTTCCTGGGCGGCGCCCACGCCCAGGAACCCGCCCCGGCCTCCGCCCTGGCCGAGGACGCCCCGGCCCCGAGCATCCGCATCCAGACCAACGCGCTCCAGGCCCTCTGCCGCCAGGTCTTCGGCTTCCGGCTCACGATGATCGCGCTGGGCGCGCCCTTCGCGCTGGAGCGGGCCGACGGACACTTCGGCGTGGGCCTGGTCGGCGCGGCGGTGGTGGCCAGCTTCGTCGGCTCGTACGCCATGCTGCGCGACTGGGAGACCTTCGCCCCGCTCCTCATCAAATACCGCTCGCTGATGGCGGCCGACCTCGCCTTCGGCTCCGTACTCCTGCTGACGGCCTCGCCCGACTCGGCGCTCGGGTACGCCACGGTCTGTACGCCCCTGCTCGCCGGCCTGCTGTACGGCTGGCGGGGCGCGGGCATCTTCGCGGTCGTCCAGATACTCCTGCTCGGGGCGGCGTACGTGGCCTGGTCGAGCCGGATGTCGGGCCCGGCCAGCACCCTGCTGATCAGCGCCTTCTGCGTGGCGGCCGGAGTCGTCGGGGTGACCCTGCGCAACCTGATGTTCCGCTTCGGCGAAGCCACCCAGGCCCTCTCGGAGGCCAAGGCCAGGATCGCCGTCACGGACGCGGTCGGCGAGGAGCGGGCCCGCCTCGCCCGCGAGATGCACGACTCGGTCGCCAAGACCCTGCACGGTGTGGCGATGGCGGCCGAGAACCTCGCCACCTCCGCCGACCGCATGGACCCCATGACGGTGAAGCACCAGGCGGGGATGGTGGCACGCTCGGCCCGCCGGGCGGCGGCGGAGTCCCGCGAGATCCTCTCGGACCTGCGCCGTCAGGCGGACTACGAGGACGGCGGAGTGGACGTGGCGGAAGAACTGACCGCGCGCATCCAGGACTTCGCCGCCAGGACCGGCGTCGCCGCACACCTCGCCCCCGTGGGCCCGGCCCCTGTCCCTTCCGTACCGCACGCCGTGGCCCGCCAGCTCGTCACCGTCGCCACCGAAGCCATGGAGAACAGCCACCGGCACGCCCAGGCCCAGCAGATCACCGTCGAACTCGGCACGCTCGACGGCATGCTCCGGGTGAGCATCCTCGACGACGGCAGGGGCCTGCCGCCCGGCCTCTGCCTGGACGAACTCCGCAGGGCGGGCCACTTCGGGCTGGTCGGCATGGTGGAGCGGGCGGCCGGCATCGGCGCACGCATCCGCATCGGCCGGGGCCGCAGCGAGGGCGGCACGGAAGTACGCCTCGAACTCCCGGTGTCGGCGCTCACCGCACCGGCCGCAGCCACCCCCGGGCACCCGGACTGACCGCTCGTTCCCCGTCCCCACTCCTGAGAGGAGGCCGCAACATGCCGGAAGCACGCTACGAAAGCACCTCGTACCACTCAGGTCCCCGGTCCGCGTCGACGCACGTGTCCCAGCACACCTCGTCGCACACGGTCGCACCCCGCTCGGAACACACCCCCCAAGGGACTGCCGTCCCCCTTCTTCCGTCGGACGCGGCGTTCCCGATGTCCTTCCCGACCCCCGTTCTGCGGGTGGTGATCGTCGACGACAACCCGGTCGTACGGGCCGGACTGACCGCACTCCTGGGCTCGCGCGCCGACATCGACGTGGTCGCCGAGGCCACCGACGGCCGCCAGGCACTCGTCGTGGCCGAGCACTGCCGCCCGGACGTCGTCCTCCTGGACGTACGCATGCCGGGCGTGGACGGCCTGTCCGCGCTGCCCCACCTGGTGAAGGTGGCGCCGGTGATGATGCTGACGTACAGCCGCGAGAGCGAGATCGTGCAGGAGGCGCTGCGGCTGGGGGCGGGCGGCTATGTGGTGCACGGCGAGTTCACGGCCGATCAACTGGTCTGCGCGGTAAGGGACATCAAGGAGGGCCGGGCCCACTTCACGGCCTCGGCGCAGAATGCCCTGCTGGCCCACATGAGGGGCGATACGGGGGCGACGGAGCTGCCGGAGGGACTGGGGTCGGTGTACGCGACGGGCGTCCCGTACACAAGCGGTAGTGCGACTGCACATGTCCGGGAAGCCCTCAACTCAAGTCCAGATGTCTCAAGTTCCTCACATCGGAACACAAGGTCTTCGCGCCTGCAACCAGACATGCCACAGTACGCCTTGGAGCGCGAGCGGCAGGCGTACGGGCTGAGTGCGAGGGAGGTGGAGGTCATGGATCTCATCGCCGCAGGCATGAGCAACCAGCAAATCGCCGCCACCTGCTTCATCAGCGAGAAGACGGTCAAGAACCACATCAATCGCATCTTCGCGAAGCTGCACAGCACGACGCGGAGCGAAGCGATAGCGCGGTGGGTGGGCACGGCGAGGAGTGGCCGGCCGGGCTTCGGGGGAGGGATGATCGGTCATGGCTAAGTCTGCGATTTGGGCCCAGAGTTGGGCCCACGGGCCCTCTGGGGGGCGAGTGCTTCCGGAGTATGTTTCCGGCAGATCGAGCGACCGCACTGACCAAGGAACGTACGCCGGACCCGGAGGGCTTCACCATGGCGCAGGACATCTCGCTCAAGGCAGTAGCGAAGGCAACGATCGCGGTCGGGCAGTGGCGCGACACGGTTGTCGAGCGGATGCACAAGAAGGCGGACAGGGGCGCGAGCATCGTGGAGTACGCGGGGCTGGTGGTGATCATTGCGTTGATTGTGGTGGCGGTGAAGGGGACGAATCTGGGTACGTTGATCGCCACTGCGCTGACGGCGGCGGTCGGTCGGATCACCGCTGGCTGAAGCTTGCCCGTAGGGGCGGTGACCGAGGGCAGACCCTTCCCATGTACGTCGTGGTGGTGGGGGGTCTGCTCTTTCTTGCGTTCGTCTACTTCGCCTTTGCCCAGGCTGCCGTTGCCCGCAACGGGGGGCAGTCCGCGGCCGACGCGGCGGCACTGGCGGCAGCCCAGGACGTACGCGACGAATTGACCCAGGGCTTCTTTGATGACATCGCCAACCCTGAAGTGCTGGTGGAGTGGCTCGACGCGAAGCGCTTTGAAGGCACAGGACTAGGTGCGGCCACCCAGTTGGCTGCGGCGAACAGGGCGGACCTGGTCAGCGTTCAACCTGCCTCGGTGCAGGGAGATCCGGCCTTCGAGGCGAACATCCGGACTCAGTACACCGTCGGCAAATCAATCCTTCCTGGGACGGAAGGCACGCACGCAAACGCCAATGCCACAGCGGTTATTGAGCCCCTGTGTGTGATTGCTCCCGATGCGGACCTCGCAAAGCTGGTCGTCATCGACTGCAAGGGAAGCGGCATCTGGGAGATAGATCCCACGAAGATCGCAGAGTTGGATCCCGCTGCGCTCCCCAAGGCGAATGACCTGTTCTCCGTCCATCTTGCCGAGTGACCTGCGAATTTCGAGAAGAAGGAAGAGTTCCTGATGACCATGCGGCGCACCATGCAGGCCCGAAGGGCACTGACCGCTGTAGCGATCACGACTGGCTTGGCCCTGTCGGTGGTCGGCTGTGGCGGGGGAGAGAAGGAAGCACCTCCTGCTGCGCCTCAAACTCCCGCCAAGGGGGCGGCGGGTTCCAATGTGCCGTCAGCTCCTCAGTCTCCGTCTGCCGACACGGTGCTGGCTGAGGTGAAGGGGGGCACGAACATCAGCCTCGTCATCAACTCAGCGGTCCGGGACGAGGGCGGCTTCGTCACATTGAACGGGAAGATCAAGAACGGCGGCAGTGCGGTATGGGTTGCTCCCAACTGGCAGGGCAATGAGAAGGAACTCTCTGCGAACCAGGCCTCGATGGCTGGTGGTTCATTGATCGACAAGCAGGGCAAGAAGAAGTACCTCATCCTGCGTGATACTGACGGGCGTTGCCTGTGCACCAAGTTCACGACCGGATTCACGCCGAATGAGGAGCGGGTCTGGTACGCGCAGTTCCCTGCTCCGCCGGCGGGCACCAAGAAGGTTGATTTCCAGATCGCCGACATGCCTCCGGCGACCATCGAGATCTCGGACGGTGAGTGACCATGCCTTTGGCCCACGCCCGAAGTCGCCCAGTTCCGATTCTTGCGGCGGCCTGCGCCACCGCATCGTTGCTCGTGGGGCTAGGGGCTACCAGCGCCGCCGCAGATCCTGATCCGACCCCGAGCACACCCCCCGGCAGCGTTACGGCCGTCGACGCCCCCAAGGTCGACGCCAACTCTCCCGGCCTCAAGCTCAATGACGGCGGCACCCTAGCCCCCGCTCGCGTAGTCGACATCAAGTCCGTCATCGAAGACACCGGCGGTGAAGAACGCCGCGAAGACACCAACTCCGACGTCAAGTTCGCCCTCCAGGCCGAAGTCCTCTTCCCCAAGGACAGCGACAAGCTCAACGCCACCGCAGCGTCCCGCATCAAGGCCATCGGGCAGGAAGCGGTGGCCAACAAGACCACCAAGATCCGCGTCTTCGGCTTCACCGACAACCTCGGTTCGTACGAGCACGGCCAGAAGCTCTCCAAGAAGCGCGCCGACATGGTCCAGCTGGAGCTGACGAAGACGCTCGGTTCCAACGTCACCTTCGAGGTCCGCGGCTACAGCGAGGACTACCCCATCGCCGACAACGCCACCGAAGAGGGCCGCAAGAAGAACCGCCGCGTCGAGGTCACCTTCCCGCGGGGAGATGCGCCCAACTCCGGCACCACACCTGGTACTTGATGCTGGCCCTCGCGCCATCGGACGCTCACCCGCCGAGGATCTCTGCCACGGGACGCTGTGGGTTTGGGGGCAGTTCCCGGATGTAGGCCAGTGTTGGCCATTTCGGGCGGGGCGGGGTACGGGCGGTTGCGAATGATCTATTAGGAACGGTGTTCCAGCCGACGTGATCGATGTGCAGGTGGGTGTTGACCACGATGTCGACGTCCTCGGGCCGCACCCCGGCAGCGGCGAGACGGTCGAGGTAGTTCGTGTCCAGGCGGTTCCACACCGGTGAGACCGAGGAATGGTGGTCCGCCCGGCCGGGAGAGGAGCGGGACGGCACGGGAGCCCCTTCCGGGCGGCGCCGGGCGGCCAGGGGTTCCGACCCTCCCGCCTGCCCCGTGGTCCAAGGGGGGCTGGCCATAGCATCCGGACTCCCGCTGCCCGGATGGTCCGGTGGATCACGGCCGGGCAGGCTGAACTCAGTACGGATCCCCCGAGCAAAAAGGACCCCCCGTGTTCAGCCGCCGCACCACCCGCACCGTCGTCGCCACGGCCCTCGCCGCCGCAGCCTGCGCCACCCTCACCGTCGGCAGCGCCAACGCCATCGTCAACGGATCGGACTCCAGCGAGCGTTACCCCTTCATGGCGGTGATCCCGGAGTCCGCTCCGGAACAAGGGCTGATCGACGGCAACTGCGGAGCCTCCCTCATCGACCCGCAGTGGGTCCTGACTGCGGCGCACTGCGTGAAGATGGAGGGCATGAAGCTGGACGGCATCGTCCGTGTCGGCAGCGACCGGCGGAAGTCCGGCGGTACGGTCCGGAAGATCGACCGGATCTTCGTCCACCCCGGCTATGTGAACGGCGACAACAAGGTCGCCAACAAGGACGACGTCGCGCTGATCAGGCTCGACAGACCGGTCGGCGAGCAGCCCATCAAGATTGCGAAGAAGCCGGGGAAGCCGGGCACGCCCACCCGCCTCATCGGTTTCGGCACCACCGTCGACGGGAAGTTCGAGTTCCCGAACCGGCTCCAGGAGCTGAACACCCGCAGGGGCGCCGAGTCCGAGTGCGCGCCCGGCTACGCGGACCGGACCCGGCTGTGCACGATCTCCACCGTGCCCAAGGCCATGGCGTGCTTCGGGGACTCCGGCGGGCCGCAGGTCCAGAAGGGCCGGGACGGCAAGTGGGAGCTGATCGGCGTCACCTCGGGCCCCGGCGCCCCGAACGTGCCGTGCACGGGCGGGCCCGGCCTCTACAGCAGCGCCCCCGCCTACGCGGGCTGGATCGACAAGACCATGAAGGACAACGGGGGCGAGGTGCTCGCGGAGACCGGTACGAACGACAGCACCGCGGCCTTCGCCGCAGGCGCGGCCGGGCTGCTCGTCGCCGGTGGCGGTACGTTCGTCGCCTTGCGCCGACGAAAGGCCCGTACCCACGCATGAGTTGACTGCCTTCGGCCGGCTGACACGCACCGTGAAACGGCCGAGGGCGAGCGGGCCCTGCGTGAGAAGGGCGGCGAGGAGTCGTCTCGATCACGGCCACGCACTTCAGGAGCGGCCGTGGACGGCGCGCTCCTGAAGGTCGGGCGTGGTGGTGCGGTCAGCTCAGCACTTGTTGTCCGGGTGCACGGAACCGCCGTCGTCCAGCCGGGGGTTGTAGACCCAGCCGTTGATGTTGGTGCCGTCCACGCGGATGTGCGTCCACTTGTTGCCTGCCGAGTTCTCTATCCAGCAGTGGTACTGCATCAGAACCCGGCCGGTGGCCTCCCACGTCGCCGAACAGCTTTCGTGGGGACCGTTGCGGATCAGGACCGTGACCCCCGCCTTGGGGTAGCCCTTGCCGGAAGACTTGTTCGACCAGGCGTGGCCGCACCCGTACGCGGCGCTGGGCGCGGCACTGGGTGCGGAGGTGGGCGCGGCGTTGGCCGCAGGGGCCGTGACGGTGAGCGTGGCCCCTGCGAGCAGGAGCGGCGCGGTGACCGCCGTGAAAATCCGGGCCCTCTTCGTCAGTGAACTCAACTGAACTCCCCCTTCGCTCGGTGGGCAGCCTCGGCACGGCCGCCCCGCTTGTTCCGAGCATGACTCATGTGAGCGCGACGGATCGGGTGCGCGAGGGCATCCGTCCGAAAGCTTTCACCCGCACCTCGGGTCGCCAACTACCCCTGGAGTCAATCCAGTTGTGGCATCGAGTGCTGTCGCATCCTGCGCCTTCGGAGTCGGCCCGGGTATGTCACTTGCACCCTCTGGGCGCCTCTGAGTCAGGAGCGCTTTGGCTGAATCTGCGGAGACAGGGGAGAGGGGAGGGGAGGGGTCAGCCCTCGACGTGGTCCGGTTCCGGAGGGCGGACGATCACGTAGCCGAGCGTGGGCGCCGCGCGGAACGAGGAGTCCCGTCGGGCGAGCTGTTCCGTGATCGGCGTGAGCATGTGGTAACAGAGCACCGAGGAACGGACGTTGAAGATCGAGGGAGCATCCACGAACAGAGGGGCCTCGGCCTGGAGATAGCTCAGACCCGCCTCGAAATGAGCCTTGGTCATGACGTTTCCGCCACTGCCCCCGCCACTGTCGCCGCCCCCGCCTGCGCTCCGGTGACCGACGACCTGGCGCACCATCGCCTCGCAGGTGGCGAGGAATTGCGGATCTTCCCGCATGGCCTGATCCGTCCGGCGGCGTACCGTCTGGTATTCCGGAAGCTCCATCAGCTGGGACAGCGGGCGCACGCGCAACCGGATGCCGTCCGGGTCCACGGCCTCGACGGCCCGGCGGATTCTGCGGCGCAGGTCCTTGACCGAGGACCGGGACGACTTCGCCGCATAGGCGGGGGGCCGGCCGTCCGCGACGAGCATCGTGTCGATGTGCGTGTCCACGTAGACCACGTCTATTTCCGCGAAGCTGTGGCCTGCCCAGCGCAGGAGCTTCGTCAGACGTTCCTGGTTGAAGTAGCTGTTGCCTGCGCTGACTCCCACCAGGGCGTGGTCGCCGCGCTTCCAGATGCTTCGGCTCTCCTGGCCGAGCACCTCCACATGCATTCCATGGGATAATTCAGCAAGCTGTTCCTTCTGCATTTACGAACTCACTTCTTTAATGCGGAAGCCATTTTTCCGCACAGGTCGTCAAGGATCTCGGCCATATTCACATCGCTCCCCATCGGGGTGAACATGACCTCGTCGAGGCTCTTGCGAATGGCGGTCAGTTCATCGGTCCGACCGCCGGCCCGTTCGAGTAGTTCCAGTGCGCGCCGGGCTCCGTCCGTACAGCGGAAGACGCCGTAGTCCGCCGGTTCGTCCAGCAGGCCGCGGGCGCTGCTCAGGAGATAACCGGCGAGCAGGCCGATTTCCTCATTCAGCAGGGCCGGCGACAGGACCTTGTCCCCAGATTTCATGGCTGATCACCTCGTTGATGTCACGACGGTCGGACGGGGCGGGGGCTTGTGCGGGGTATCCGATGGGGACGACGAGCAGCGGCTCGATGTGGTCCGGGATGCCCAGCAGTTCACAGACCTGCTGCTCGCGGAAACTGCTCACCGGGCAACCGCCGAGCCCCAGGGCGTGGGCGGAGAGCAGCAGGTTCTCCACGGCCATGCCGACGCAGAGCTTGCTGGTCTGATAGATCTTCTGCGAGACGTTTCCGGGCAGCCGGTCGGTGCGGGACCGGTCGACGCACGCCACCACGATCAGCGTGGGAGTGCCGATGATTCCCGGACAGAACGCCCTCAGCAGCCGGACGTTCTCCGGTTTCCGCACCACGACGAACGACCAGGCCTGCTTGTTCGAAGCAGACGGGGCGGAAATCATGGTTTCCAGCATTTCGTCGATCGTGGCACTGTCGATCGGCTCAGGCGAATAGTCCCGTAGCACGCTTCGAGTGCGTATCACTTTCAATGTGTCGGGTAAATTACTTGGTGACATCTCACCTTTCCCTTCCGTGGGGCAGCAAACGATCAATATGTTGGCACTCCCGGGCCGGGGTCGGCAAGTGTCCTTGAGCATTGCCCGAGTGGGCGATATTTTGGGGCGATATAAGGGTGCCGTGAGGATCCGTCGGGGGCGAATACGGGCCAGGGTGGGGCCGAATGAAGGTTTAATTCGCGCCGGTGGGGGCGGGGAGTGGTCCCGGTCAGTGCTGGGGCGCTCGATCGCCTGAGCAGGCAATGGCGGGGAGGGTGGTGGCCGGTGCATTGGGCGGCGTTCCCCGCAGGGTTATTCGGCCATGTTGGGCAACGCGTCGCCGACCGGGCTCGTATTGATTCGTCAAGAATTCGTAAACGGAGTATTGCTGAAGGGTTCCGGTGGGGTGTGACGTGCATGACGTTTCGGCCGGGGGCCGTGAATCGTGGGCCGTCGGCCGCCATGGAGGACGGCGGGTTCCCCCGTGCGGCGGAGGAGGATCAGCCCGGGGTGCGACGTGCCGGGCCGTGCGGTGCGGGAGATTCGGGTCATGACGACGACCGACCCCGCACCGCCGCCCGAGCTCCGCACCCCGCCACCCGTCCCGTCACCGGCCCCGCCACCGGTCCTGCCACCGGCCCCGCCACCGCGCTGGGCGGTACGTGCCGCCCATGTCGTGGCCTGGTCGACCGTCCCCTCCGGGGTGTGGCGCATCGCGCTCGTGCTCGGGGTGCCGGTCGGGGTCATGGGGCGCGACGAGTTCCTCGCCGGATTCCCCGACGACTCCCTGCTGCTCGGCCTGGCCTACGTACTGCTGCTCGGTGTGGTCGCCGAGACCGCCTCGTACCTGACGCTCGGCCTGGTCCGGCCCTGGGGCGAGGTGTTCGCGCGCTGGATTCCGTTCCTCGGCGGGCGCCCGGTCAACCCCCGGTTCGCGGTCCTCGCCGCCTCGCTGGGAGCCCTCGCCGTCACCGTCCTGTGGTGGGTCCTGTTCTTCGGCGGACTGCTGACCCTGCCCTGGCCGGAGCCCGGCACCTCGGTCGGTGAGGTCGTCTTCGTCGCCGCGTACGCCCCGCTCCTCCTGTGGGGTCCGCTGCTGGCGGCGGTGACCTGGTCGTACCACCGGCGCCACCCGGGGCCGGGGATCAGACGCCTTCGTCGGCGTACATCGTGTGCTCCCAGTCGGTGACGGTGCCGCAGTAGCGCGCCCACTCGTCGCGTTTGAGGGCCGTGTACAGCTCGGTGGTCTCGGGGCCGAGAGCGCCGGTGACGACCGGGTCGGCGGTGAACCGGTCCAGTGCCTCGCCCAGAGTGGACGGCAGCGTCTCGGGGCGGGGACCCGTCGCCGCGTACCCGGATCCCTGCTGCGGCGGGCCGGGTTCGATGCCGTGGTCGAGTCCTTCGCCGATCGCGGCGAGGAGGACGGCGTGGGAGAGATAGGGGTTGACCATGGCGTCGGGCAGTTTGAACTCCAGCCGCCCGTTGGCCGACAGACGCACCGTGCAGGTCTTGTTGTCCATGCCCCAGTCGATGTGCGTCGGCGCGAACTGGCCGGCGTGCCAGTAGCGCTTGTACGAGTTGACGGTGGGGCCCATGACGGCCGTGGCGGCTGCGGCGTGGCGCAGGATGCCGCCGAGGGCGTGCCGGCCCACATCGGTCAGGTGCAGCTCACGCAGGTCCGGGTCGGTGAAGACGTTCTGGTCGCCGCGCCACAGGCTGAGGTTGTGGTGGCAGCCGTTGCCCTTCCTGTCATTGGCGGGTTTGGGCATGAAGCTCGCGGTGACGCCGAGTTCGCGGGCGACCTGGCGGCAGATCTGGCGGTAGACGACGAGGCGGTCGGCGGTCCGGTCGGCGTGGTCGAACATCCAGTTGAGTTCGAGCTGGCCGGGATCCTCGTAGTCCCCCTCGACCATGTCGAGGCCCATCGCCTGCGCGTAGCCGATCACTTTCTGATAGATCGGACGGTTACGTTCCAGATGGTCGATGTGGTACGCGGGGCTGGTGTGCGGACGGTTCCGGGCCTCCAGGCCAGGGCCTGTCCATGACATCTCCGGCTCGCAGCCGCTGCGGAGTTCCAGCCCGGTGCGGGCGGTGAAGGCGGCGTGCACCCGTGCCAGGTTGCCGCGTACGTCGGTGGGGAGAGGGCGGCCGGCGATCTCGGCCGGTGCGTGATCGGGCTCGTACAGGCGGCAGAAGAAGCGGGCGACGCGGGTGTCCCAGGGGAGCACCGCCAAGGTGTCGAGCTCGGGCACCGCGGTGAACTCCGCCGCCGCGCAGCCGCCGCCCAGCAGTGTGCCGTCCTGGCGGGTCTGCAGGTCGGCCAGGCCTGTGCGGTGCAGCTGGACCCCGGCCTCCGCGTTGCGTGCCAGGTGCCCGACAGGCACGGCCTTGCCGATGACGCGGCCGGTGAGCGTCACGGTCTGGTAGTAGAGGAACTCCACCCCCGCCTCGACGAGTTGTGCGCGCACCGCGTCGAGCGCGGCCCTGTCGGTATTGCGCTCGCGGTGCTTGTCCAGCTCCGCACGCGTATCGGTCACGCTCGTCGGCATAGGGGCTCCCGCGCTCCATCCGATGGTCAGTCGGTCGGTTGCGATGAAGTCACCATGCATACCCAGATGTTCCGCCCGGCACTACCGGGACAGGCAACTCCCCTCCCGTTTACGCCAGTTCACTGCTCCTTCCGGCGGAACCGCTTCAGTTCGCCGTCGACGGCCCAGGCGTCGGCGACCGGTCCGAGGTGGCCGAGCTTCTCGGGGTTGATCACCGAGCGGATGGTCTGGATCTGCCCGTCGAGCACGTCGAGGACCAGGGCATGGAGGACCTTGCCGTCCCGGTCGCGGAAGATCGCGCCGGGCTGGCCGTTGACCTCGGCCGGTTCGAACGTGACGTCGATCCTCGCCATCAGCGGGAAGACGGAGGCCAGCAGCCGGGCCACGTGCTCGGCGCCCGCGATCGCCCTGGCCAGCTGCGGGGCCTTGCCGCCGCCGTCCCCGACCATCTGCACATCGGCGGCCAGCAGTTCCCGCAGGCCGTCGACATCGCCCTCGCGCAGGGCGTCGAAGAAGCGCGTCGCCAGCTCCTCCCGCTTCTGACGGTCCGCGTCGAACCGCGGCCGGCCGGTCCGCATGTGCCGGCGCGCCCGTACCAGCAGCTGACGGCAGGCCGGCTCCGTACGCCCCACCGCCGCAGCGATCTCGTCGAATCCGAAGCCGAACGCCTCCCGCAGCACGAACACCGACCGCTCCAGCGGGCTGAGCCGCTCCAGCAACAGCAGCGCCGCCATCGACACCGAGTCGGCCAGCTCCGCCGAGCGCGCCGGATCCTGGTACGGGTCGCTGAGCAGCGGCTCGGGGAACCACGGGCCCACGTACTCCTCCCGCCGCACCCGCGCGGAACGCAGTACGTCGATGGACAGCCGCGTCACCGTGGTGGACAGGAACGCCTTGACCGACGTGGGAAGGGTTGCCGAGCCGTCGAAGCGCAGCCAGGCCTCCTGCACCACGTCCTCGGCCTCGCTCACGCTGCCCAGAATCCGGTAGGCGATCGAGAACAGCAGTGGTCGCAGCCCCTCGAACTCCTCGACCTTGCGCACGCCGCATCTCCCTCGCTCGTCCGTGCCCGGCGCTCCGTACGCCCCCGCACACCCCTGGGACGAGACAGCCCGGCGCCCTGTGACACGGACGTGCGGACCGGTGAGGTCACGGGCGACGAACGGGCCGGGCAGGGGCGGGAGTTCGCGAACGGCTCAGCCCATGCTCTTCGCGCCGTCCAGGGATTCCCTGATGATGTCCGCGTGGCCCGCGTGCTGGGCGGTCTCCGTCATGACGTGCAGCAGCACCTGGCGGGCCGACCAGCGCTTGCCGGGCTCGTTCCACGGGGCGGGCGGGAGCGGGTGGTCGGCGTCCAGGTCGGGGAGGGAGACGACGAGCTCGTCGGTCCGGCGGGCCGCCTCTTCGTACGCGGCCAGTACGCCTTCCAGGGTTTCGTCGGGCAGCAGCTGGAAACCGTCGTCCCGCTTGGCCAGGTCGGCCTCGGACATGGCGCTGAAGTCCGGCATCGTCGAAGGGCCGTTCACGATGAAGTCCGCCCAGCCCTCCTCGACCCCGGTGACGTGCTTGATCAGACCGCCCAGAGACAGCGCACTGGCGGTGGTCCGCTGCCGGGCCTGCTCGTCGGTGAGGTCACGGGTGGTGAAGCGCAGGAAGTACCGGTGCTTGGCGAGCATCTCCAGCAGGTCGGCACGCTCGCGGCTGACGGCCGGGGGAGTGGTCACGGCGTCGGTGGTCGGCTCGTGGACAGTCATGGCGGGTCCCTGCTCTCTGTAGCTTCTGACGCTTCAGTTCCTCGTCCCTCGGACAAGAAACACACTAGGAGCCATGTAGGTCGGATCAGGTCCTATACGGAGCGGGAATGCGGTGTCGAGCGTCAAGCGCGCTTGCGCGTACTCCGTACCTGCGCCCGCAGTGCGGCCACCAGTCCCACCAGTCCGCCCGCCGCCGCCAGCAGGAATAGGGGCGGCAGGTTCTCGTGGGGCGAGTCCGCGCCCTGGACCCGGGCCACGGACGGGTCGGCGGACGCCACCTCCAGGGGTACGGCGCCGCCGACGGACGGGGACGACGTGAGGCGGGCGAGGCTCAGGGAGTGGGTGTCCGTACGGTAAGTGCTGCCGTGCAAGCGGTAGTTGACGATGAAGTCCGTGCTCTTTTCGTGGGGGACCGCCGACGTGATCCGGCCCGTCACCCGGACCGGCCCCGCGTCGATGAGCTCCCCGTCGTCCCATTCCCCGACCGCCGCCGACACGCAGCCGACCACCACCAGGAGTGCCACCAGGGCGCCGATCAGTGCGGGACTGAACGTGCGGCGCAGTCGGCCGGCCATGCCGGTGACGGTACTCGCCGGGGCGGGGCGCGTCGACGGGCGAGGGCGGAGGGCGGGCGAGGGGGGAGGGCGGCTACCTGGGCCGAAGCGCCTGCTCCAGCCGCTTCGCCTGGTCGCCCGCGAACTTCTCCAGGCCCTTCGCGTCCTTGCTGCGGTACTCCTGCGAGACCGCGACCACCGTCGTGCCCACCCGGAAGTGCACCACACGCAGCGCGCTGTCGTCGCTCTCGCCCGACTTCACGCGCGTCGAGGTGTTGCCGACCGGTGCCCCGTCCTCCTTGGCCGCGTCCGCGGCGAGCTTGCTCTCCTCGGTGTAGCCCGCTTCGGCCGCCGCCCTGCTGCCGTACGCCTTGATGCTCGTGCCGACCAGGGCGCCCGAGCTGTCGGTGTAGTTGCCGACGCCCTCGAAGGTCAGCCCGTCGCACGGGCCTTCGCAGGAGGCGCGCTGGGCCTTGATGCCGCCGTTGTCTCCCTGGGCGTCCTCCGCCCAGCCGGACGGCAGGTCCTTGGCCCGGAGCAGCGCCCCGTCGAGAGTCTTGGCGTCCTTGAACGGGTCATCGGGGTCGGAGAGTTGAGCCTGACCGGATGCCGACGAATCCCCGGAATTCTTGCTGCCGCCCGCGCCTTCGCCGGAGTCGTTGCCGCCGTCACCGCTGCACGCCGAAACCGTCAGCAGCAGAGCGGCCGAGGCCACTCCCACCCAGTTCCTCCGGGAGCCCATCACACGTACCTCTTCATCTCTTCACCAAGTACATCCATCGGGCAACTTACACAGGTGGGTGCGGGTGAAGTGGCCGGAGGCAGTAGTTCGTATTGCAGCGGTTGGTATCCGCAGCGGCTGGTATCCGCAGCGGTTCGTATAGCGGCGGTTCGTATCATCGGGCGCATGACCGCCGAATCCGTGTACCCCGCTGAATCCGCAGGGGCTCCCGCCGCCCGTCGCCCGCTGCGGGCTTCCGACGCCGACCGGGAAGCCGTCGTCGAGCAGTTGCGGGAGGCGGCGGCCGAGGGGCGGCTCGACCTCGACGAGCTGGGCGAGCGGCTCGGGCTCGCGCTCGGCGCCAAGACGGTCGCCGAACTGGGGCCGCTCACCGAGGACTTGGTGCCCGAGCCGATGTTCGGCGCGGCGGACGGTGAACCGCTGGCCCTCAAGGGCGGCCTGCACGGGGTCTCCAGGACCGGCAAGTGGCGGGTGCCCGCACGGATCGTCGCGAGCGGCGGCATGGGCGGCGTACGGCTCGACTTCACCCAGGCCGAAGTGCGCGTACGGCAGATCGAGGTGGAGGTGTACGGCGAGATGGCGGGCGTCACGCTCGTCGTCCCGGAAGGGTGGGTCGTGAACACCGACGCCGTCGACCCCGGCATCGGCGGCATGCGCAACCGCACCACCGGGGACCGGCTGCCCGGCACCCCGCTCGTCCGGCTCTTCGGCGCGGGCGGCATGGCGGGCGTCATCGTCCGCCACCCGGGCCGCTGGGAACGCCGCAAGCTGCGCCGCGCGCTGGATAGTTGAGCCTCGGGGGTGTGGGCGGGGCTACTTCGCCTTGTCCTCGGCGAGCGTGTGCGCGACCAGTGCGTTGGCATGGCCGTGGCCCATGCCGTGCTCGGACTTGAGCCAGCCGACCAGCTCCATGTGCTTGGTCAGCGGCGAGGAGCGGACCAGCTCCTTCCACTCCGCTATGGAGCGGCCGTACTTCTTCTCGATGGAAGGGAAGTAGCTGGCAGGCCCCTTGACGGCCGCGTCGGTTTTCTCAGTCATGCGAGCAGTGTGGCAGCCGCCACTGACAACGGCCCGGGGGCGGGAGCGGCCCGGACGTTCCGCAGGCAGGCCCCGGGGCCGAGCGGCACTGAAGCATGGGTCCAGGGGCCCATGACCCCGCCCCCGCGCCCGCCTAGGGTGGGCGCGTGCTCGCCCTCCTGATCGTGGCCGCCGCCCTCTGGGGTGCCCTCGCCGGACTGCTCGTGCCCCGCGCCGCGCACCGGCTCTCCGTCGAGCCGGAGGAACCCTGGCGCGACGCCTGCCCCGCCGGACACCCCTTCACCGGGCTCGCCCGCGGCTGGGTCGGTACGGGGCGCTGCGCGCACTGTGCGGCGGGAGTGGCGGTGAGGGCGCCGGGGACTCACGGGGGCGGCGGGACGGGGAGCGACGAGAGCGAGCCCTCCGCCCCGTACGGCCGGAAACCCCCTGCGCGATACGCCAGGACCCTGCGCCACGTCGTGATCTGCGCCCTCGTCTGCGCCGTCCTCGCCGCCGCCACCGGCCCACGTCCCGAACTCGCGGCCTGGCTGCTGCTCGCCCCCTTCGCGCTGCTCCTCGCGGTCGTCGACCGCCGGGTGCAGCGGCTGCCGGACGTCCTGACGCTGCCGCTGGCCGCCGCGGCCGTCGTCCTGCTCGGCGGGGCGGCCCTGCTGCCCGGCAGCGCCGGTTCCTGGGCCGGGACGCTGTTCGGCGGGGCCGGGCTCGGCGGTGCGTACTTCCTGCTCTTCGTCATCAATCCGAACGGCATGGGGTTCGGTGACGTGAAGCTCGCGCTCGCGCTCGGCGTGGTGCTCGGGTGGTACGGATGGCCGGTGCTGTTCGCCGGCGCGACGGCCGGATTCGTCCTCGGCGCGCTGTACGGGGTGGGGCTCATGGTGACCCGGCGGGGCGGGCGCAAGACGGCCATCCCGTTCGGCCCCTTCATGATCGCGGGGGCGTGGGTGGGGCTGGTGCTGGGTGGGGCGGGAGTGGCCTGACCCGGCACTGGGCGGGCCGCCGGCGGCGGGACAAGGCCGGAGAAGGCCGGAGAAGGGCTTCCGCGCGGGGGCGGAATGGGGCTATTCGTGAGAAATTGCGACTAAGTCAAGAAGTGCCGTGCATCCCTGATGACAGCCCCGACACCCCGAGTGGAGTGCCCATGAGTGACGAGGACGAGTCGGACCTGCTCGCCGAACTGCGCCGGCCCCGCCCCTACCCGGCGGTCTCCATCACCCTCCCCACCCACCGCCACCGGCCCGAGAACCAGCAGGACCACATCCGGCTGCGCAACCTCCTCTCCGAGACCGAGAAGCGCCTGTTCGACGACCCGAAGCTGAGCCGGGACCAGGCCGTCGCCGTCGTACGACAGCTGGGCGAGGCCGTCGACGAGCTCGATCCGGAGCACTTCCTGGAGGGCCTCGTGCTGTACGCGGCTGCCGACGAGGCCCGTACGTACCTGGTGAGCGCGGAGGTTCCCGAGCGGATCGTGGTCGGGGATTCGTACCTGACCCGGAACCTGGTGGCCGCCTCCGCCCGGCAGATCCCCCACCTCGCGCTGATCCTCAGTACCGGTGAGGTGCGGCTGTGGCACGGGGTCGGGTACGAGCTGCACGAGCTCGACCAGGAGGAGGCCGGCTTCCCGGTCATCTCCTCGGGCGCGGAACGCGACGGCGCCCCCAACCGGGACGGCGGCCACGGCGCCACCCAGGACTTCCGGAACATGCTCACCGAGGCGGACCGGAAGCTGACCCCGCTGCTGCAGGAGGCCGCGCTGCCGGTGGTCGTGGTCGGGCTGCGGCAGCACATCGCGACCTTCCGCGAGATTTCCCGGCACGGGGCGGTGCTGGCGGCGGATCTGGAGGTCGGCGGCCTGCTCCACACGACCGCGCCCGAGCTGGTCGAACAGCTCGCCCCCGCGCGGGCCTCGCTCGCCGCGATCGACGCCGAAGAGGCGATGAAGGCACTGGACGCGGCGCGCAGCGGGCGGCGGTACGCGGCCGGTGTGCAGGACTGCTGGCAGTCGGCGCGCGAGGGGCGGGTGGGGCACCTGGTGGTCGAGGAGTCCGTGCGCGTCTCGGCGCGGCCGGAGGCGGTGGAGGGGGCGGAGCGGGCGTCCTTGGTGCTGGTCGAGGCCGGTTCCGAACCGGCGGACGGTGTCGAGGACGACATCGTCGACTCGCTCGTGGAGATGGTGCTGGACGCGGACGGGGACGTGACGTTCGTGCCGGACGGGGAGCTGGGGGAGGCCGGGGGAGTGGCGGCGGCACTTCGGTACTGAGCGCGCGGGCCGGGCTGGTGGGGTGGCGCTCCGCGTGGGGGCCGCCCCCTTGCCCCGAGCAGGGGGAGACCCCACTGCCCCCGGGGCGGCCCCGCTGCCCAAGAGGGCTAGGTATCGGGAAGTCAGGGGCGCGGGGAACTGCGCGACCAGCCACGACGCACCCGCACGAAGCGCAACGCACCCGCACGTAGCGCAACGCCAGTTGTAATGTGCCGCTATGCGGACATTTACTGACGAAGCGTCAGTGCAGGTGGTGCCGGTCGCGGTGAAGGGGCCCCGAAGGCCGAAGGCCGCCCCCTGGGCCTGGTGCGCCGCCCTCTTCGTCCTCTACGGGACCCTCTCCGTCCAGCGCCACCGGCTGATGCGCACCACCGGGTACGACCTCGGGATCTTCGAGCAGGCCGTGCAGGCCTACTCCCAACTCCGCCCGCCGTACGTCCCGTTGAAAGGGGAAGGGGGCGGGTTCAACCTCCTCGGCGACCACTTCCATCCCGTCCTCGCCGTCCTCGGCCCCCTCTACCGCCTCGCCCCCGCCGCCGAGACCCTCCTCCTCGCCCAGGCCGCCCTCCTCGCCCTCGCCGTCGTCCCCCTCGCCCGCTGGGCACGGCGGGTGCTCGGGCGGGCGGCGGCGTACGTCGTCGCCCTCGGATACGGGCTGAGCTGGGGCATCGCCTCCGCCGTCACCTTCGACTTCCACGAAGTCGCCTTCGCCGTACCGCTGTTGGCGTTCGCCCTCGAAGCGCTCGGGCGGGAGCGCCACGGACGGGCCGTAGCCCTCGCCGTGCCCCTCCTGCTCGTCAAGGAGGACCTCGGGCTGACCCTGGCCGCCCTCGGCGCGTACATCGCCTGGAAGGGCCGGAAAGGACGGCGGAAGGCGGACCGGGTCCTCGGCCTCGCCACCGTCGCCGCAGGAGTCCTCGGCACGCTCCTCATCACCCGGGTACTGCTCCCCGCCCTCAACTCCTCGGGTGCGTACGCCTACGGCGAGTACGTCGCGGAGGGCGGCAGGGGATCCGTCCTCGCGACCCTCCTCGCCGCCCCGCTGGACGCCCTGCGCCCCGAGCTGAAGGCCGTCACCCTCGTCCTCGTCCTCGCGCCCACCGCGCTGCTCGCGCTCCGCTCGCCGCTCGTGCTGCTCGCCGCCCCCACCCTCGGCTGGCGGCTGCTGTCGCAGCACAGCTACCACTGGGACACGGCCTTCCACTACAGCGCCGTCCTGATGCCGATCGTCTTCGCGGCACTGATCGACGCCCTCGCCCCGTACGCACGTACGCAGGTACGCAACAGAGAGGACGAGCGCGCCGCGCGCCACTTCCGCGGGTCCCTCGCCACCGTCGTCGCCGTCACCCTCGTCCTGCTCCCGTCCTTCCCCTTCGGGCTCGTCCTGCGCAAAGACACCTGGCGCACCACCGACCACGTCCGCGCCGCCCGCGCACTCCTGGCCCGCATTCCCGACGGCGCGACCGTCGCCGCCTCCAACCGCCTCGTCCCGCAGCTCGCCTCTCGGACCACCGCCGTCCTCTTCCCCGGCTATCCGATCCCCGGCAAGCTGTACGACACCGACGGCACGCCCCCGCCGCCCACCAGCGAGTGGATCGTCCACGACAGCCGGCCGCACGAGGCCTGGCCGCTCCCGGACGGACACTGGCCGTACCCCCTGGACCGCCAGCAGGACGAGCTGGCCCGGGCACAGCGGACGTACGGCTACCGGGTCGTCGCGGCCGCGGACGGCATCACCCTGTTGCACAGGGCGACGAGTGGTGCAGAAACGTCAATCCGGTGATGTCGGCGACACCCCCGACCGGGGGAAGTCGCAGCACCTTCCCGCAGGCCGGAAAAGGGCTCGGATCCCAAGGGGCACAAGGGATTCAGGCCCTTGCGCCGCGCACCGCGGCGACTCCGGAGAGTAATTGATTCGCGTCCTGGTGCGCAGCATCACTTACGAAGGGTTATGGTGGAAACCCCCCCTCGGGCCGGTCCGTATCCCCCCCACGGACCGGCCCGTTTTTTGTCTCCGTACAGCGCGTGAGTCCCGTCAGCCCCGGTCGGCCCAGATGTTCGTGCCGGGGGTGGACACCGCGAAGGAGTCGATCTCCTTCAGTTCCTCCACGGTCAGCGCGGGAGTCCCCAGCGCCGCCACGTTCTCCTCCAGCTGCTTCACGCTGGACGCCCCGATGAGCGCCGACGTCATCCGCTCGTCCCGCAGCACCCACGAGATCGCGAGCTGGGCGAGGGACTGGCCGCGGGCGGCGGCGATGTCGTTGAGGCCGTTGAGACGGCGCACGACCTCGTCGCTCAGCAGGTTCGGGTCCAGGGACTTGCCCTGGGTGGCGCGGGACCCCTCCGGAATGCCCTTCAGGTACTTGTTCGTCAACAGCCCCTGCGCGAGCGGCACGAACGAGATGCAGCCCATGCCCGCCTCCTCCAGGGTGTCGAGCAGGCCGTCGTCCTCCGTCCAGCGGTTGATCATCGAGTACGAGGGCTGGTGGATGAGCGGACGTACGCCCATCTCCCGCAGCAGCCGCGCCGCTTCGGCGGTCTGCTCGCTGTTGTACGAGGAGACGCCGACGTACAGCGCCTTGCCCTGCTGGACGGCGGACGCCAGCGCGCCCATCGTCTCTTCGAGGGGCGTGTCCGGGTCGAAGCGGTGCGAGTAGAAGATGTCGACGTGGTCCAGGCCCATCCGCTTGAGCGAGGCGTCCAGGGACGACATCAGGTACTTGCGCGAGCCCCACTCGCCGTACGGGCCGGGGTGCATCCCGTAACCCGCCTTCGTCGAGACGATCAGCTCGTCGCGGTACGGCGCGAAGTCCTGCGCGAAGAGCTTGCCGAAGTTGGACTCGGCCGAGCCGGGCGGCGGGCCGTAGTTGTTGGCGAGGTCGAAGTGGGTGACCCCGAGGTCGAAGGCGCGGCGCAGGATCGCACGCTGCGAGTCGAGGGAGCGGTCGTCGCCGAAGTTGTGCCAGAGGCCGAGGGAGACGGCCGGGAGCTTGAGGCCGCTGCGGCCGGAGCGCCGGTACTCCATCGTGTCGTAGCGGTTGTCGGACGCGCGGTGGTGAAGGGGTTCGTCAGTCACGTTCACCTCCTTATCACGGAGGCACTTGTGACAGACCGGGTTGGGCCGCCGGGACCCGTGCGCAGTAATGTGACGCGCTCGGGCCCCCGGATGACCGCAGACGTCCTGGCGCCCGGGAACACGAGAGGGTGGAACGCTGTGAACCTGCGCGACCTGGTGTATCGGCTCTACGCACGCCGCGTGGAGGGCCGCCTCGACCACTCCCAGGTGCCGGGGCACATCGGCGTCATCCTCGACGGCAACAGACGCTGGGCGAAGGCGTCGGGCGGCACCACCGAGCAGGGACACAAGGCCGGCGCCAGCAAGATCCAGGAGCTGCTCGGCTGGTGCGCGGAGACGGACGTCGAGGTCGTCACGCTGTGGATGCTGTCCACGGAGAACCTGGACCGGTCGGAGGCCGAACTCACCCCGCTGCTCTCCATCATCGAAGGCGCCGTCCAGGCCCTCGCCGCCGACGGCCGCTGGCGGGTCCACCACGTCGGCACGATGGACATCCTTCCCGCCCGTACGCAGGGTGTACTGAAGGAGGCCGAGCAGGCAACGGCGGGAAACAAGGGAATACTGGTCAACGTCGCCGTCGGCTACGGCGGGCGCCAGGAGATCGCCGACGCGGTCCGCTCGCTGCTCCTCGAACACGCCGAGAAGGGCACCTCCTTCGAGGAGCTCGCGGAGATCATCGACGTCGAGCACATCTCGGAACACCTGTACACCCGCGGCCAGCCCGACCCGGATCTCGTCATCCGCACCAGCGGTGAGCAGCGGTTGTCCGGATTCATGCTGTGGCAGAGCGCCCACTCGGAGTACTACTTCTGCGAGGTGTTCTGGCCGGCCTTCCGCAAGGTCGACTTCCTGCGGGCCCTGCGCGACTACGCGGCCCGCCACCGGCGTTACGGATCCTGACCGCACCCCGTACCCCTTCGTCGTACCGAAGATGCGTCATCCGTCCTGGCCATAGGCAGGTATGGCGGCGCATGTTCGAGGGAATACCCCTTCCAGGTCGGCGTTCGGACCACGGACGCCGCATCTCAGTGGACGGCTCGATGCCGTCCGCCCGGGAGGCCCTTTGCACCAGGACGTTTCCGCCGTTTTCGGCGCGGACGACGTGGAGGGCCGGAGCTCGGCCCGCGCACTCGTCGTGTGCGTGCAAGTGCCGAGCCCGGTCCCTCCGCCCGCGACGTCGTCGCACCCCGACCTCAGTACGAGGGGGTACGTCCTTCCGTGGTGAACAGCTCTAAGCGGCGCCTTCCCGACAGGCGCACCTACGTTCTCGACACCAGCGTCCTGCTGGCCGATCCCAGCTCCATGACCCGGTTCGAGGAGCACGAAGTCGTGCTGCCGATCGTGGTCATCACCGAACTGGAGGCCAAGCGGCACCATCCGGAACTCGGCTACTTCGCCCGGCAGGCCCTGCGCATGCTGGACGACTACCGCATCCGGCACGGCCGTCTCGACGCCCCGATTCCGATCGGGGACCTCGGCGGGTCGCTGCGCGTCGAACTCAACCACTCCGATCCCGGCGTACTTCCCGCCGGCTACCGGTTGGGGGACAACGACTCACGGATCCTGGCAGTCGCACGCAACCTCCAGGCCGAGGGGTACGACGTCACCGTCGTCTCCAAGGACCTGCCGCTGCGCATCAAGGCCTCGTCGGTGGGACTGCTCGCCGAGGAGTACCGCGCGGAACTGGCCATCACGGACTCCGGCTGGACCGGGATGGCGGAACTGTCCCTGGAGGCCGACCAGGTGGACCTCCTCTTCACGGAGGAACGGGTGTACGTGCCCGAGGCCGCCGACCTCCCCGTGCACACCGGGCTGGTGCTCCAGTCGGAGCGCGGCAAGGCGCTGGGCAGGGTCACCCCGGACGGCAACGTCCGTCTCGTACGGGGCGACCGGGGGGCGTTCGGCATCCACGGCCGCAGCGCGGAGCAGCGCATCGCGCTGGACCTGCTGCTCGACCCGGAGGTCGGCATCGTCTCGCTGGGCGGCCGGGCGGGCACCGGCAAGTCCGCGCTCGCGCTGTGCGCGGGCCTGGAGGCCGTGCTGGAGCGCCAGGAGCACAAGAAGGTGATGGTCTTCAGGCCGCTGTACGCGGTCGGCGGGCAGGAGCTCGGCTATCTGCCGGGTTCCGAGTCCGAGAAGATGTCGCCGTGGGCGCAGGCCGTCTTCGACACCCTCTCTGCGGTCGCGGGCAAGGAGGTCATCGAGGAGGTGCTCGGGCGCGGGATGCTCGAAGTGCTGCCGCTCACCCACATCCGGGGGCGCTCGCTGCACGACGCGTTCGTCATCGTGGACGAGGCCCAATCCCTGGAACGGAACGTCCTTTTGACGGTTCTGTCCAGGATCGGGGCGAATTCGCGGGTGGTGCTCACGCACGACGTCGCGCAGCGCGACAACCTCAGGGTCGGGCGGTACGACGGAGTGGTCGCGGTCGTCGAGAAGCTGAAGGGGCATCCGCTCTTCGCGCACGTCACGCTCACCCGCTCCGAGCGTTCGCAGATCGCGGCACTGGTGACCGAAATGCTGGAGGAAGGGCAGATCTGACCCAAGTGGGCCGAATCAGCAGGTAGTTGGCGCCGTCCGGCCGCATCCGCGGGAAGCGGGTGATCCTAGCCGGGCGGCGTTCTGCCGCGTGCGTGGTTCCACAAATCAGCAGCTCCGAAACCGATGTGACCTTTCACACGTAAGCAAGAATTGATTACCTGCCTGACCTTCCGGCAGAGTCTTGCTTCCGTCAGGCCCCGCATACGGCACTCCTGCACCTCCAGAGGTGCAACACCACCTAATTCAACAGAATTCGCCGTATGCCGCCCGAGTAACACGGAGCACTCCCGCGGGAGTTGCCCACCGGGTCCGCGCCTCCCGTGACACAGCAGGCAGGGAGGCCAGCGCCAGGGGTGCGATTGCGTCCGCCAGGGTCACCGGTGCGGATGCTGCTGGAAGGAAACCGTGTGAGCCGGATTTCGGTTCGGGGATTCGCAGTGGCCTCTGCCACCGCGGTCACCACTGTCGGCGCCGTCGTGGGCGTCGCATCGGGCGACCCTCAGTCGTCGGGCGACAACAACTTCGAGGCAGCCGCCGCCGACACGACGACTCTCCTCGCGGACATCCCCGCCGGCCAGCAGGCCCAGGTGGCGACCGCGTCCCTGGCGCAGCAGGCCGACGCCCAGGCAGCCGTCGCCGACGAGGCGGCCAAGAAGACCGCCGAGGAATCGGCACGTCTGCAGGCCGCCGGTGACGCCAAGGCCAAGAAGGAGGCGGCCGACAAGAAGGTCGCCGACGAGAAGGCCAAGGCGGAGAAGGCCGAGAAGGAGGCCAAGGAGCGCGAGGAGCAGGGCGAGATCGCGAGCCGGTCCGCCACCCGTGACTCCTCGTCCTTCTCGCAGAAGTCCTCGTACACGGTCGCGGAGGTCAAGGCGATCGCCCGGCAGATCGTGCCGGCCGGTCAGTTCCAGTGCTTCTCCACGATCGTGAACCACGAGTCGACGTGGAACTACCAGGCGCAGAACCCGACCTCGGCCGCCTACGGCCTGGTGCAGTCCAACCCCGGCTCCAAGATGGCCTCGGTAGGCGCCGACTGGCGCACCAACCCGGCCACCCAGATCCAGTGGGGCCTGAACTACATGAACGAGCGCTACGGCAGCCCCTGCGAGGCGTGGACCTTCTGGCAGTCGCACAACTACTACTAGGAGCGCCGGACCGGGGTACTCGTTGCCCCGGCTCAACGTTCGTGAGCCCCCCACCGTCCTACGGTGGGGGGCTCCGC